>CAZYJH010000240.1:0-1585 GCA_964647775.1 uncultured Candidatus Bathyarchaeia archaeon | reverse complement strand
CGCCGCTGGCAAAGGTTTGCAGGGCTACTCCGACTTTTCTGGCGATTCTGTCTGGGAGCTCTGTTTCATCGTAGGTTGCTGAGCCGTCAGCTAGTGTGATGGCTTGGGCGTTTGCGTCTGTTTGGATTGCTTCGCCCCGATTGATTGCTGCTCCGGCTGTTACTTTGACTATTCCGCGGGTGCAGACTGAGCACACTTCTCCAGTCTGGACTGTGGTTAGGGCGACTCCGAGGGCGTACTGTGTTGCTGCTGAGCATTTGCTGACTGTCATGTCCGCGCTCAGGTAGACAAAGTCGCCTTTGGTTATGGTTGAGGCGGCTTCGAAGCTGAGCACTGTTCCGTCGCTTATCATTTCTCCTGTTTCTGCGTCAGGCCATAGGTCAGTCACGTTTCTTCCTCCAGTTTTGTTGCGGTTTCGTCAAGTTCATCCTTGCCTACTCCCGGTCATCTTTTGTTGACTGTGAAGTTAGCCTGTGCCGTAGTTGGCGCACAAGCAGTTGAGGTCCGATGCTCCATGCCCTGACTATCCAGTCTTCGGGCAAAAGGCTCAGAACCTCCTTTTTAGGTATCAGGTCAGAAGGATAAGGCTCTGTGGAAGCGATGATTGCTTCGCCCAGCGGTTTTATGGGTTCAGGTTCTGGCTGAGGCTGCTCTATGATTTGAGTGTATTGGGGGTGGCTGCTGAGCCAATCCTCCACCTTTTGTATGGTCCAGCCCTTAGTTTTCATGAAAAGTAGCGCCATGGGCTGGGGGTTTTCTGGTTTTTCGCGCAGCAGCCCGTAGATGCCCTGTATGCCGTTGGTCTGGTCGATCCAAACCGTCTGGAAGTGCTCTTCCATGAAGGCTGCGGGCTCACCTATTTGATGAAAAATGTATTGTTGGATGGAAGTCTGCTCCTTCGTTTTGTATTCTTTGAGTTTTTTGATTATTGCCTCCCAGACTTCCACGGTTGTTCTGGGGTCTCCGGGCTCGTAATCTTTCAGCAGGGACAGTCCAGTGAATTTGATGCCTCTTGGGGCTACGCCGTTGAGTTTTTCTAGGGTTTTCCATTCGAATTCTACGCTGCAGTGCTTTATTGTGCCGTCTGCAATCTGATTGGTTACTGTGGGGTCGTCGAGTTGGGCTACGTATTCGATGGCTCCATTTTCATATTCTGCTCCGAGAACTTTGCCTTGTAGCTGTTTATGGTGATCTAGGATTAGTGGTGTGCCAGCTAGGGTGTGGGCGCTTTTTTGCAGTTCCTCTTCAAGGTACTCTCTTACTTGTGGCCATTCCTGGGGGTGGACTGTTCTTATTGGGTGCAGGGCTTTGCCTCGGATCAGGTTTCCTGTCTGCGGAATGTTTCCGATTGTGCCTGACCAGCTGAATGATTCCTTGGCTTTCTTTTCATGCTCATTGAACCATTCTTGGGCTTTTTCTGTTGTCCAGCCTTTTTCTTTGCTGAAAAGATAACTTACTACCTCGGTTGACGGTTTGTTCCATGGTTTGGCGATGACTGCTTGGATTCCCTCTTCTTCGTTTAGGGTGATTGTTTTGAGGGTTTCTGGGTCAAATTCTTCAGGTTTCCTGTGTCCTGAACGGATGA
>CAZYJH010000239.1:0-1627 GCA_964647775.1 uncultured Candidatus Bathyarchaeia archaeon | reverse complement strand
ATTATGCTCTTAGGCATATTTTATATGTTTCGTATTCCGAATTCAACAGTGACATATGGTATCTGGTTTCAGTAATCAGAATTCAGATGAGACAACATTAAGTGTGATATATAAAATGGGAATTGATGAAGCGTTCATAAAGGTTATTTATTAAGTAGGCGCACAGAAGGCATCACAGTCGAAAGGAAGATGAAACAGAATGGGACCACCTCTGGTGTATCAAGTTGATCTGACCAAACTTGAAGGAGAAGGCGAATTTCCGTGTCCGGGTTGTGGGATAGTCATATCTCCGGAAGACGAAACCGAGGACATCTACACGATAGTCAGCACCAAAGTCAACGGCGAAGACCTAGAAGAGTTAGTGATTCAGTGTAACCGGTGCAAATGCAAAATCCGATTGGTCGGGTTCAATATTTCTTGAAACAGCCAATCTTTATGTGAAGCCTCTTCAGCTTCGAAGATCGAGTTTTTGTTTTCTAGCTTATTGTGACTTCCACGTCATCCAAGTTGTAGGTCATATCAGCTTCCCAGCGTACACTGATTCCCACAGCAATCCAGACTTCTCCGCTGGAGTCCGTTTCCAGAGTTGCCGTGTGGGTGTAACGTTTCCATCCTGAAACCTCGTTGGCTTGTCCAAGAACAGTAAAGTCTGTTTCAACTTCAGGATTAGACGTTCCTGCAAAACCGACAACAGCCGCTATCACATTGAAGCTCTCGCTTTCGCTGTACAAATCAAAAGAAACCTTGACTTGAATTTGGGAGTTTCTTTTCGTTGACAGCGCTTTTTCAATCCAGACTGTGCCGTCATCCTGTCGTCCATCGATGTATAACTCCACGGAGTATTGTCCAGATTTGGCGGAAGAAGTTATCCGTGAAGCGTTCCAGTCAACAGGGGAGTCTGGATTGTTTGGGTCTGGAGGAACATCTGCGTCTCCGGTCCATCCTCCGAAATCGTTCTCGAAGCCTTCGTTGTGTCTGGCGGGTCTAGGACAAAAGTACCATCCAACTACGGCGCTGATTACGGTTAAGATTACGATGGCAACGCCCAATTTGAGACCTAGCCTCATTTCGGTAAAACTCCATTTGAACCATTGTTTGTGGGCATAAATAATATTGTAGTTTTTCTTATCTAAATTTCTCCCCGACAATTCATACAATAACAAATCCTAAAATGATTTGTTGTGAGCAATGAGCAAACCTTAACTGTAAAACAATATCTCCATTAAAATGGGGATAATAAAAATGACTGCGACCACTGAACCTGACTTGCTATTTTTTTTAGGTGCTGGAGCTTCCGTTGCTGCTGGAGTTCCAGATACTTTTAATCTGGTAAAGAAGTTTTTGGAAATATTGGAAAGGCAAAAAATGTATAGGAATCCAATGGTTCGACCACTTGAACAGTGTAAAAAAATTTTGGAAACTCTAGAAAATTCTCAACTTTCATCAGACGGAAAAGTTGACGTTGAACTGCTTTTGGAAGCCCTTAACCAACTTGATAACCTAGACCAATGTATTCCATTAAAATTTTTTGAAAAGTCAGAATGTATTCTTGGTCCCCATCTTCAAAATAACGCAGGATTTCTCAAGAAGAAGCTCCAAAACTATATAACAAAGATTGGACTCGTTG
>CAZYJH010000238.1:0-1639 GCA_964647775.1 uncultured Candidatus Bathyarchaeia archaeon | reverse complement strand
GGCAACATAGGCTGCGGCTACCCAAGCGACCCCAACACAATAAAATTCCTAGAAAACTGGATCAACAAATTTGGCTCCTACCCCGATTTCGTAAGAAAATCGTGGAAAACCGCAAAAAGAGTTAAGAGTAAAAGAGATTCACGACAGAAGAAACTACAGTAAACGTTGAATAAACAAATTAATGCAGTGCATGCAATGCTTTTTTGGCTGCCTCTGCAACCTTCATGCCTGGTTTGACTGGTACAACGGTTATGTTATGCTGCTTTAGTAGGTCAGATGCGCCGATTCCAAGCTCATGGGCAAGCACCACCTGAACGCCCTCATCCACCAGCATTTTAACTGCAATGGGTCCAGCTCCATGATGATACGATGCCGCAGAGTTCTCCAGCGTGGTTACACCCGTTATTTTTTTGTCTTCAGTGTCCACTATAGTGAAGGTTTTGGCTCTACCAAAAACATTCGACACAACATCGTCTAACCCCCTCTTTTCGTTCGTTGCAACGGCTATCCTGAGCTTTCCCAAAAAAAGTTCACCTCCCCCTGACCGATTCCCTAACAGACACAGTGTTCATGATCCTGTTTGCGGTTTCTCACTTTTCGAGTTTCACTTTCAGTTCTTCGATTCTAGCTTTGACGCCGCCCATCTCTTGCTCAAGGTCTGCCTTCTCTGCTTCCAGCGTTTTCTGGTAGTTTTCTAAGGCGGCAACTTCTTGCTCTGGAGCCTGTGGCTGTGCTGCTGGCGGAATTGTCTGTGGGTAAACGGGTTGACCTACTGCAGGTGGTGGGTATGCGTACCTGCCTCTGCCAAAACCTCTACCCCAGCCTCTGCCGCGTCCTCCACCTCGTCCCCGTCCATATCCGACTGTTGGGTTTATGAATCCGGGAACGGCGTAGCCTGCGCAGTATCCGGCTGCTCTTCCTGTCATGGGTCCAGCGCCCCAGGGTCCTGTTCTATCTCCTCTTGGCATGGTTCTTTCACCTCTATTTTTGTGTCTATGCACAATTTATAATTATTAGAATATGCACAGAAATATATAAGAGTTACGGTGCAACCAGATTATGTATATAAGCATAAAAACACACAAACCTAGATGAGCACAATGTCACGAAGACGATGCAGACAAGGAAGAAGAGGAAGATTCCCCAAACCAGTCACCATACCAAACCCCCCAAAAGTAGAAAAACTCATCCCCCAACCAGCAACAACCACAATCCCCATCCCAATCGAGCCAGCAGAAATTGAGGCACTAAGACTAGTGGACCTTGAAGGTCTGTCACAGGAAGATGCAGGCACAAAAATGGGTGTCTCAAGAGGAACAATCTGGAGGCTTCTTCAAAGCGCAAGACGAAAAGTCGCACAAGCCCTAACCGAAGGAAGACCCTTAACAGTTACCAGCTAAAAAACGTCAACAAAATAAGCATGAACAGCAAATACGGTAGTGTGGAAAAAGAAATGTGTGAACTTAAGGTAATTATCGAAGGTAAAGTAGTTTTTGAAAACGTGATTTACGCAAAAAATGTTGGAAACAAGATAGTACTCAAAGACATCCTAGGAAAGACGATGGAATTCAAAAATCACACAATCACAGAAGTCAACATAACAAATGAAAGCCTTCTCCTTTCTCCAACAAAAACATAA
>CAZYJH010000237.1:0-1684 GCA_964647775.1 uncultured Candidatus Bathyarchaeia archaeon | reverse complement strand
GGACCACATTATGTAAATGGGAGCCTCAAAACCTGGCACAAGTCGCTTGTAAGAGTTTACTGTTGGGCAGTTTATGGCGGTTATGGCTCTGGCGTGCTCTAGTAAGCCTCCGATGAAGTATCTGCCTTCCTGACTGAGTTCAGCGTACTCATCAGCTTCGTCATACATCATGTTCTTTTTGCCTTTCCATAGAGAAGCATGAACGTGCATGCCGCTGGCGTTGTCAAGGTAAACTGGTTTAGGCATGAAAGTGGCGATCAGCCCATGCTTTTTTGCAATGTTTTTTGCTACGAACTTGTAGTAAAGTGTCCTGTCAGCGGTTTTCACTAACTCGCCGTACTTGAAGTCGATTTCAATCTGTCCTGCTGTGGCGACTTCGTGGTGGTGCATCTCGATTTCTATGTCAAAGTTTTCTTCCAGTAACGAGGCAACCTCGTTTCGGTACTCAACAGTTGTGTCCTCTGGTGGCGGCCTGAAGTATGCTTCTTTTGGTCTTAGCGTGTGGCCTCCTGGCGTGGTTTCTGGGGATTTAGGTACAACTCGTGGCGCTCCCCATGAGTCTCCTGCGCCGCCTTTTGGGCTAACCCACATGTCCCAGACAAGGTTTGTTGGGTCTATGGAGCTGAAGACGAAGTATTCCAGTTCTGGACCGAATAAGCCTTTGTAGCCCATGTCTGCTGCTGCTTTGACTGCTCTTTTTGCGACGTATCCTCTGGGGTCTACGACTGAAGGTTCTGTGCCTCCGAAGGCTTCGTAGACGTCTCCTATGATTATTGCGCTTCTCTGTTTCTCGTCGGTTGTCCATGGTATGATGGCTAGCGTGTCAGGGTTTGGTTTTAGTATCATGTCGGACTCTTCGATGGTTTTGAATCCTCGTACAGATGAGCCGTCGAAGCCGATGCCTGCGGTTAGAGCTTGTCCCTCCGTGTATTGTCTTGCGGGTATCACTACGTCCTGCATTAGACCTCGGATGTCTACGAAGGTTGTGTGTACCCATCGGATTTTGTTTTTCTTCAGGGATTCTTTGGCTGTGTTAATAGCCTCCATGTTATTCACCATTCATTCAGCTGAATGTGTGATTATTACATGTTTGTATATAAATGTTTCTGATATGTTGAAGGAAAGCTTATATACATGTTTCGTTAATGAACAAGTGTTCATAGTGAGACAAAAAATTAAACTGTGTCATGACCAATCATTCAATGAAAGGAGGAAAAGTAAAACTGAATCACGATTCATCCCATAAAGTAGATGACGTTGACCGAAAAATCATCCGTCTGCTACAAGAAGACGCTAGAAAAAGCTTCAACAAGATCGCTGATAGTCTAGGAATAGCCGTTGGAACAGCCTACAACCGCGTAAAGAATTTGGAGGACAGAGGAATCCTGAAGGGCTACACGATAATGCTGGATTCCGCTAAGCTTGGTTACGGCTTGACTGCTCTGATACTTATTGAGGCGGAGGGGCGGTATCTTCCTGATGTTGAGAAGGAGCTTGCCCAGCTGGATGAGGTCATCTGCATTTATGACATCACCGGAGACTATGACATAGCTGTGGTTGCGCGGTTCAAGAACAGAATTACATTGAACAACTTCATCAAGTCGGCGCTGAAGATGCCTCATGTGAACAGAACCGTCACAAACGTTGTGCTCAACGTCGTCAAGGAAGACTTCAGAGTAAAAGT
>CAZYJH010000236.1:0-1704 GCA_964647775.1 uncultured Candidatus Bathyarchaeia archaeon | reverse complement strand
CTTGAATCAAGCGACCAGACCAATGAGGAATATTGGCTAAAGCCAAGTAAAACGTAGCCGAGGGGAAACCATAGTGTTTTTGGGTCAGGTTTCATCGTGTGGCTTCTCAGTGCGTGAAGCGAAATGTATGACACAAGAAGTATGTTGACGAGTCTGAAGTATTCATCTACCGTTTTGTAGCTAGGCAAAACGAATGTCGGAGGCACGAACACAATCAGGTAAGAAATCGCCAAACCAACAATCAGTGCTGTGAAGCTAATCTGCCATCGCAAACGCTTACGTTTACTGGTTCGCTTCGAAAAGTAGTATGTCACTGCAAGAAAGGCAAATGCGAAGGTTTGGGTTAAAAGCTGCAGCCACTTCATGTCTTCAATAAAAATGAGGGTGCCAGAAAAATAGGCGAACCCCATAAAAAGATACGAAAGCCCCAAAAAAGCGAATCCCAGCGGCAAACCAACGTATCGGCTCTCACCAGTAAATCGATACGGCTTTATCATAAACCGCACCAGAACAAAACAAAGAATTGCCGAAACAGCTTCAGCCGAAATCAAAACAAGATTATCCATGCCTCTAAAACTGTCTTATCACTTTATCTTTTTTTCCGTGACTCTGCACTCACTTATCGTGAGCGCCGATTAAATATCCGGCTCATATTGAAGTGTTTTTGCTGCAAAATGAGCAGCAACAGATAGGAAGTGAAAATAATGAAACATGAGATTAAGTATAGTCCGGCTTACGCGTTGTTGGAGGTCAATCTGGACCCCAACGAGGTTATAGTAGCAGAAGCGGGCGCCATGGTCTACATGACACCCCACATCAACGTTAAGACCAGAAAGAGGGAAGAGAAGAGCCTATGGAAGAGCATCAAGACAACTCTTCTGGGCGCAGAATCCTTCTTCGTTAACGAGTACAGTGCAGAGAAAGGCTCAGGCAAGGTCGGCTTCGTTCCAGCACCAGTAGGAGACATAAAACCTTTCGAGGTGAAAGCTGGGAAAGGCCTTATTCTTCAGAAGTCCGCCTATGTAGCCTCCACAAAGGATATTCACTTGGACACGGAGTGGCAGGGATTCAAGAAGGGACTGTTTGGTCAAAGCCTCTTCATGCTTAAGGTTTCCGGAGAGGGACAACTGTTCGTGAACGCCTTCGGAGCCATGGACCACCACAGCCTCAAAGCAGGCGAATCGCTGACAGTGGACAACTATCACTTGGTAGCCTTCGACGACACATGCAAATATGACGTCAAGAAGTTCGGCGGACTAAAATCCACATTACTGGGTGGAGAGGGCTTAGTCACCGAAATCTATGGACCCGGAGAAGTTTGGATTCAAACCAAGAACCTGAAAGAATTCACTGATTGGCTCTGGGAACTGCTACACCAGCGGGTAGAAGAAACCGCCAGAAAGGCTGCGAGTGAAAACAGGAGCCAAGGCGGCGGACTCCAGTTCGGCAAACCAAAGTTCTAGCTGCAACAAAACGGGGACAGGAGGGAATACTAGAATACATGATGAATTCAAGGTTAAAGATTGCGCTTCCTTTGGCTTGTGTCATTCTGATGGCGACTTTCGTTGCCCCTGTATGGGCTGTAGACTATAATCCTGGCGTTTCAGTTGGGCAGTGGGTGAAATACGGCGATTACGTGGTGACTACTCCAGCAGAGACAGTAATCAGCCCTGACTGGAGCATGATAGAGGTGATTGGAGTTTC
>CAZYJH010000235.1:0-1731 GCA_964647775.1 uncultured Candidatus Bathyarchaeia archaeon | reverse complement strand
GTATCATCGAGATTGGGTTGGCTGTCTGTTTTCCTGCCCTGTTAGGCGCTGAACCGTGAATCGGCTCAAACAACGCGAAGTCGTCTCCGATGTTTGCCCCCGGCGCCATCCCCAAGCCTCCGATAAGCTGCGCCGCCTCATCAGACAGTATGTCACCGAACATGTTCGGGGTAACAAACACATCAAAGGTTTCCGGCTCCTTAATCAGCCGCATCGACGCAGCATCAACATACAACTCATCAAACTTTATATCTGGATACTGGTTGGCGACTTCCCTGCATGTTCTTGCGAAGAGTCCGCAGGTCTTTTTCATAACGTTTGCCTTGTGGATGGCTGTGACGCGTTTCTTGCCGTTTCTTCTTCTGGCTGTTTCGAAGGCTTTCTTTGCTATTCTTTCGCTGTTTTTCTTTGTTATGACCCGCAGGCAGATGGCAGTGTCTTCCATTTCGAATTCTATTCCCCTGTAAACGTCCTCTGTGTTTTCCCGAACGAAAATCATGTCTATGTTAGGCTTCAGGCTTGGGATAGGTGGGTACGTTTTGATTGGGCGGATGTTGGCGTACAGGTCGAACATGATTCTCAGTTTGACGATGACGTCGGCTGCGGTTTCTCCCACTGGCCCCTTCATGCACGCGTGAGAGTTTCTGATTGCTTCTACAGTTTCTTCTGGAAGGGCTTTTCCAGTCTTTTCGAAGCAGGCGTCGCCAGCCTCAACCTTTATTATGTCCAGCTTGATGTCAAATTTTTGCTGAACTGCACTCAATATTTTCAGGGTTGCTTCTGTCAGTTCGGGTCCTATTCCGTCCCCTGGGATTAAAGATATTTTGTATTTACTCATTTTGTTTCAATTCTCCTTTTCAGGTGTTCAATTAATCCTCCATCATCAAGAATTTCCATAATGAATTCGGGAAGTCGTGTTGCCTGCATGACAGAGCCGCTTGTTTTGTCTTCAACTTTGCCTGTCTGCAAGTTCACCGTCAGCATGTCTCCTTCTTTTACTTTGCCTGACGCTCCGGCGCACACCAGAACAGGTAAACCTATGGTTATTGCGTTTCGGTAGAATATGCGCGCAAAGGATTCAGCCAGCACGCATTTGACTCCCGAATACTTCAATGCTATCGGCGCTTGTTCTCTGCTTGAGCCGCAGCCAAAGTTTTTGGCGCCAACAATGATTATGCCTTCGGCTGCTTTTTGTGGGAATTTTGGGTCTAAGCCTTCCATGGCATGTTTTGCCAGTTCATGTGGGTCTGTGTGAACCAGGTATGGTCCAGGCAGAATCACGTCTGTGTCCACGTTGTAGCCAAACTTTACTGCTTTTCCATTTATAGTCACTTTAATGCACCTTCTCCATATCCTTTCTGGGGTCTGTGATTGTTCCTGTCAACGCTGAAGCCGCAACCGTGGCTGGAGAAGCCAAATACACGAAGGATTTGGTGCTTCCCATTCTGCCGATAAAGTTTCTGTTCGATGTGCTGATGCATGCCTCGCCGTCCGCCATGATTCCCATGTGTCCGCCTAAGCATGGACCACAGTTCGGGTTGCCTATTGTGGCGCCTGCTTCCATGAACGTTTTGATCAGTCCCTCGTTCAGGGCGTTCAGGTATATTTCTTGGGATGCGGGAATCACAATCAGCCGCACGTTTCTGTTTATCTTTTTGCCTTTCAGTATTTGGGCAGCGGATTGCAGGTCTTCTAGTCTGCCGTTGGTGCAGGAGCCTATGAAGGCTTGGT
>CAZYJH010000234.1:0-1774 GCA_964647775.1 uncultured Candidatus Bathyarchaeia archaeon | reverse complement strand
TCTTCCAAGACAGCGGCTAGGTAGGCTAAGCCCATGGGCAGGTAAAGCTGATGCCGATAGACACCCTTTAGTGGCGGCGGATTGACAAGCGTTGTCTCAACTTTTCCTTGCATCTACCTACCCTCTAATTCATTTTTCCTAATAATGCCCTTATTGCCTTTTTTGGGTTTCGAATAGCCTTCACCAGTTTATCGCGGGAGATGCCCTGATTTATCATGTTTGCCTGCGCACACAATTGACGCAAATCATCCGCCGTGAACTCTTCAGTTTCGATGAGCGGCTCAATCGCAGCTAAGGCTTCATCACTGAACTCTTCTCGTAAGAAGCCGCCACGTTCAGCCAGTTCATAAAGCTCTGTTCCATACAGCGGCGTGGCTATGCTGAATTGGAAGGTGCTGGCTCCCAACTTTTTCAGTTTATAAGCGAATTTTATGGTTTCTTTTATGTCCTCTTTGGTTTCGCCAATAATCCCGAGGATAAAGAAGACGCCTACCTTGATTCCCGCTTTTTTGGCTAAAACAACCGCTCTTTCAACATCCTTCAAGTCAAGGTTCTTTTTGATGACGTCATTCACGACACGTTGGACGCCAGACTCGGGAGCAACCCGTATTCCCCTGCATCCAGACCTCCTCATCCTCCTCAAAAGCTCTTCGTCAAGTCTGTCCGCCCTAACTCCATTTGGAACATACCACTCAATGTCCAGTCCCCTCTCCACAATCGAGTCACAAATTTTTTCTACCCGCTTCTTGACCATCGTCATGTTTTCGTCAACAAAGTCGATCTGTCTGATGGAGTAGGTGCGGACTACCTGCTCTATCTCATCAACCACATTCTCGGGGCTTCTGCCTCGCCAAGTTTTTCCCATAACTATGTGGTTAGAACAGAAAATGCAGTTGTGGGGGCAGCCTCTGCTTGTCATAATCAATGTGTAACGTTTGCTTATTTCGCCTCTGATGGCTTTTTCTTTGACAGCCTCAAAGTATATGTCCATCGGAAGCAGGTGCCGTGCCGGAAAGGGCAGAGCATCCAAATCTCTAATCTCCGGTCTCGGAGGCGTAATAACAGTCTTGCCGTTTTCGATGAAGCCGATTCCCTTTATATCCTTCAGGTTCTCGCCTGTGCCTTGTTCTAGTGCGTCAACTAACTCAAGCAATGAATATTCTGGTTCTCCTCTCACAACAAAATCTATGCTCGGGTTTGAGAGACACTCCACAGGTCGTGCGGAGGGATGCAGCCCATCCAAAACGGTGACGATGTCTCCGTCAACGTTCTTTACTACATCTGCCACTTCAAATGCGGCTTTGGACCAGCCAGAAAAGGGGATATTAATTTCAACAATGTCTGGCGACAGCCGCTTTATCCGGTCAGCTATCTCTTCATTGCTTAAGCCCACACGATACCTGGTTTCGCCTATTGGCTCAAGGTTCCTCCAGCCCTCTGTAGGCGAATCTATAATGCTTACCTTGTGCTGCTTTTCCAGCACCGCCGCAACATACGCTATTCCCAACGGCTGATACACCGTCGGCTTTCCCCAAGCTTTCGGGTGGATACGCGGCGGATTAATCAAGCAAACACGCATTTTGTCATTCACTACACATGGCACGCAAGTTTGTAAATGATTCTTTTCTTGTTTCAGGCAGGTCTAAACAATATTTGTTATCCTATTGAAACCTGTAACACATATTAAGCATGTGGTTTCTTGTAACTTTGGAAACTGCAACATCTAGGCGAGAAATATGAAACCGCATGTAACCCTCGTGAATCCGCCATACCC
>CAZYJH010000233.1:0-1810 GCA_964647775.1 uncultured Candidatus Bathyarchaeia archaeon | reverse complement strand
AAGCGCCTGTGGCTGACAGAAAAAACTCTGTTTTCATGGCAACCCACATAACTTATGGGAGAGGTAAAGCCGTAATAACCTCCACTGGGATGGGAACGCAATTCGGCAAAGTCGCCGAGATGGTTCAAGCCGTGGAAACGGTGGATACTCCTCTCAAGCAGAAACTAACAAAGTTCGCCAAAAAACTGGGAATGATAATCATAGCTGTGTGCGCTGTCATCTTCGTGCTTGAATTGTATGAACTCTTTGTTCTCGGAACAAGCAGCATAGGCGAGATAATAGGCGCATTTGAGACCGCGATTGCACTTGCTGTCTCCGCGGTTCCTGAAGGCTTGCCTGCCGTTGTAACTGTGTCCCTTGCTCTTGGCGCTCGGGAACTTGCAAAACGTAACGCGCTCATCAGAAAGCTCTCTTCAGCAGAGACTTTGGGTGCTACCGATATCATCTGTTCCGACAAAACTGGAACCCTGACAAAAGGCGAGATGACTGTGCGCAAAATCTACGTTGACAACAAAATGATTGACGTAACCGGCGCCGGCTACGAACCTAAGGGAGAATTCCTTCTGAATGGTGTTCCAATAGACCCGAAGGATGATAAAGATCTTACTTTGTTGTTGAAAGCTGGCACCTTGTGTTCCAACGCTACCTATGACGGAACAAAAGTGTTGGGCGACACCACTGAAGGCGCTTTGATTGTAGCCGCAGCCAAAGCAGGAATTAAAAAGGAGCATCTGGATACCCGCCATTCCCGTCTACAGGAAGTGCCCTTTACGTCCGAGAGAAAACGCATGACTACAGCTCACAAGTCTCCTGATGGAGACGTTTTCTCTTACGTTAAAGGTGCTGTCGAAATCCTGTTAGACCATTCAGGGCACATCCTCAAGGGCGGTAAAATAATCAAGTTATCCCAGAAAGAGAAAGAACAAATCTTGAAGACTAACGAGGAGATGGCAAATCAGGCTCTTCGTGTCCTCGCCATAGCATACAAGGAGTTACCGGAAACTGAAACCGGAAAATACGACGAAGAAGAACTGGAGCACAACCTGGTTTTCGTTGGCTTGGCGGGAATGATTGACCCTCCCCGAGCTGAAGCGAAAGGCGCCATTGAGATGTGCCGAAAAGCAGGCATAAAAACCGTTATGATCACCGGAGACCACAAACTCACAGCAGTTGCCATAGCCAAAGAGTTAGGCATAATGGAAAACGAAAACGATCTGGCTCTAACAGGCGCCGAACTGGACAAGATGAGCGACGAAGAATTCGACAAGATCGTTGAAGAGGTATCAGTCTACGCTCGGGTTTCTCCTGAACACAAACTTCGGATAGTCAAAGCCCTGAAAAAGAAGGGTCACATCGTCGCCATGACCGGAGACGGAGTCAACGATGCACCAGCCCTAAAACAGGCAGACATTGGCATCGCCATGGGCATCACAGGAACCGACGTTACCCGAGAAGCCGCAGACATGGTGCTTGCAGACGACAACTTCGCCACCATCGTCACTGCTGTTGAAGGCGGACGCGCCATATACGACAACATACGGAAATTCTCTTTCTTCCTGTTACGTTCCAACTTCGACGAACTCCTAGTCATAGGCGTCTTTGCTTTAATGGGTCTACCGTTGCCTCTGAGCGCTGGCATGATACTGTGGATAAACTTGGTAACAGACGGCGGACCTGCCCTAGCTTTGAGTCTGGACCCACCGCAAGAAGATCTAATGAGCAGACCTCCACGGGACCCACGTGAAGGCATACTCCATGGAAGAATCGCTTCGATCTTAGCCACTTTCGTGACACAATTCTTGGGTACTGG
>CAZYJH010000232.1:0-1825 GCA_964647775.1 uncultured Candidatus Bathyarchaeia archaeon | reverse complement strand
GTAGCCTTCAGGTTCAGGAAGCATTTTGTGCTGCAGAATGTTATTCACTGGATAAAGTCGATTGCGATACCCAGGGAGGATGCCGGCAACTACCCCAACATTCTGGGGGACATTGCGGTGGGGCACTTCAAGCCAGTTAACAGCGACCGTTTCGTGAACAAGTGCCATGAGTATGTTTTTCAGTTCACCAAAGACGGCAAAGTAGATGTTGATAAGCTGGCGGTAGGAGTGCCTTACCAAGACAAGAGCAACATTGGGAGATGGAAGCAGGCGGTTCGGGACCTCAGAGACCGCGGCGACACATGGTTTATTCCCTACGAGACGATTTGGTCCCGGAAGAGGCAGAGACCGCATCCATCCGCGTTTCCGCCTAAACTGCCGATGATGTGCATAAAGCTTCATGGACTAGAAAAGACCAAGCTGGTTTTGGATCCTTTCATGGGAATCGGCAACACCGCAATCGCTTGCCATAGATTAGGCATAGACTACATCGGCTTCGAAATAGACGAATCCTATGCGGAGTATGCGGAACAGCAAATAAAGAAAAACCAGACACACTAGCTTACAGAGAAACTAGCAGCCACACATGCTCTTGGACAGAGGCTTCCAGCGCAGAAAATACCGTAAATTCAAAGCTGAAAAAGAAGAGCAGCCCAAAAAATGGGCTGACAAAGTAACAGATTTTAGGCTTGCGTTAGCCATTTGAGGGGTATGTCTTGGTAGGCGCCGTTGGGCAGGGTTCTTCTGACAGTGAGAGGAAGTGTGTTTGAGTCCAGCTCCCGAAGCGCAATGTCGATTGGACCGACGCGGGATACTGGAACCTCAATAAGGATTGGCGCGCCCATGGCAATCTGCAGGGCTCTGGCTCCCACTATCCGAGCCCGCTCAAAGCGGGTCAGTTTTGCAGGTCCAATGTAAACGTCGTTCTCTTCTTTTGTTATGTTAGTACGCTCCTACATCATACCTGGCGGCATTCCGCCCATACCGCCCATTCCACCCATTCCGCCGCCGCCTGGGGGACCTGGGGGAGTCTTCATCTTTCCTGAAGCAATCACATCATCGATTTTTAGGATCAAACACGCGGCTTCTGAACAGGATTTGATGATTTGCTTTTTAACTACTATAGGTTCGAATACGCCAGCTTTTTCCATGTCCCCAACTTTGCCTGTGTTAACGTCAACTCCTGCCCACACTTTTCCTTTATCATGTTGTGCTCTTAGGTCAGATATGATGTCAATCGGGTCAAGTCCAGCGTTCTCAGCTAAAGTGGTTGGTATCACTTCAAGAGCCTCAGCGAACTGCATAACCGCAAGTTGTTCTCTTCCAGGAAGCGAGTCAGCATACTCTTTGAGTACCTTAGCCATTTCCATTTCAGGTGCACCGCCTCCAGCCAGCAGTTTAGGTTCTTCAATCACGTCAGCTACAACACAGAGGGCATCATGCATTGAACGGTCAGCCTCATCCACTATTCTTTCGGTTCCTCCACGTATGAGGATTGTGACAGCCATCGGATTCTTGCATCCTTCTACGAAGGTCATCTTGTCATCGCCGATCTTCCGCTCTTCCACAAGCTGAGCGTAGCCAAGGTCCGTTTTGCTTATGTCATTGAGGTTTGTGACAACCTTTGCTCCTGTTGCTTTGGCCAGTGCTTCCATGTCCGATTTCTTGACCCGACGAACAGCTAAAATGCCTTTTCTAGAAAGGAAGTGCTGAGCCAAGTCGTCGATGCCTTTCTGGCAGAGAATAACGGTAGCGCCTTTGACGACAAGCTTCTCCACCATATCCTTTATCATGTTTTCTTCCTGTTTAAGGAAAGCATCCATCT
>CAZYJH010000231.1:0-1830 GCA_964647775.1 uncultured Candidatus Bathyarchaeia archaeon | reverse complement strand
CAGGAGATTGCCCGTCTTGAGGGAATCTTTGCTGAGCCGTCCAGTTCAGCTACGACTGCAGCCCTCAAAAAGCTGGTCGATGAGGGTACAGTTGATGCGGGCGAGTCTGTTGTTTGTTTGATTACTGGGAGCGGTTTGAAGGCGACGGATATGCTTCAGGAGTTGGCGAAGAAGCGGAAGACGGCGGGGGTTGGCTTGGAGTTGAGTACCAAGGAGAAGATTTTGCGGATTTTGAGCCGCGAGGACGCGTACGGTTATGATTTGTGGAAAAAGATTGGTAAGACCATGACTCGGGCAGCCATCTATCAGCATCTGAACGATCTTTCGAGGCGGGGAGCCGTGACCTCCTACAGGAAGGATGGGCGAAAATACTTCAGGATTACAGAGCGTGGAAGAAGGGCTTTGGTTGCGATGGATGATCTGAAGATGCTGCTTTGAGACCAGAAATTTTTAATAGTAAAGTTGCAACTATACTATCTTGTGTGTCTTTGATGGTCAAGAAGCAAAACGCCGTAATACAGCTTTCCCTGATGGCAATCATGTCAGCGCTGGTCACAGTGGGGACGCTGATTGTCCGAATTCCCAACCCCATGGGTGGATACTTTAACGTTGGAGACGTCATGATTTTTGTTGCTGCACTGACGTTCACCCCCATCATAGGCGGCGTTGCAGGAGGGTTAGGCTCATGCATTGCGGACATGATCGGATTTCCAGTATTTGTGGTTCCAACTTTGGTTATCAAGGGTTTAGAGGGCTTAATTGCAAGCCTGATCACGAACAAGAAATGCCTTTACCGTGACGTTCTTGCGGTTGTTGCAGCTGGAACTGAGATGGTTATCGGCTACTTTTTGGTCGAATGGTATCTGTGGGGATTAGGTGAAGCCTTGGCGGAGATTCCTTTAAACATAGCTCAAGTCACAATAGGAGGGCTTGTGGGAATTCCGATTGCACTAGTTTTGCGTAGAAGACTGCCGGAAATCCTTAGGGACTAAAATGTGCATAAACATTTTTTACTGAGCACCTACAGTTTTTTTAGTCTCAATGCATAGAACCATTTAGGTCGGCTGGTAAACCATATGGTTGGCAAGTTGTCAGAGTCGCCAAAGAAGCTGGAGAATGTTCTAGTGATTTCTCGGCATGACACTTCAGAGATTGAAGCTGTTTTGGCTGCGGAGGGCTTCAAGATTGTCAAGCGGAACCCCGATTTTATTGTCTGCTTCGGTGGAGACGGCACCGTCCTGTTCAGCGAACGAACGTTTTCTGAGGTTCCGAAGCTTATACTCAAGACTTCACGGGTCTGCAGAAAATGTGATTACCCCCCAGATGGCCTGAGGGACCTGCTGGCGAACATCAAAAAAGGCAACTACTGTCTGCACAAGAAAATGAAGCTGGAAACAGAAGCTAAAGGCAAAAAGCTTGTTGGCTTAAACGACATTCAGGTTCACCTAAAGCTGCCCATCTACGCCGTGAGGTTCTCCCTTTCTGTTGACGGAAAAGAGTACAAGGAGCTGATTGGCGACGGCGTCATCGTCTCCACAGCCTTCGGTTCAACGGCATACTACAAGGCAACAGGGGGCAAAAGTTTCGAGAAGGGCATCGGCATCTCCTTCAATAATCTGCACAACAGGAAACTGGAGAGCTTCGTGGTTCCAGAAGATTCGGTTGTGAATTTGGCTGTCACTAGGGGTCCTGCGTGGCTTCTGGCAGACAACAATGAGGATTTTATTGAATTGAAAGCCGGAGACACGGCAGTTATCCGAAAGTCTGAGAGCACAGCAAATTTCATTTACGTTTCCCGCGCATAACCTTGTATCGTCTATAGGGTTAGGT
>CAZYJH010000230.1:0-1834 GCA_964647775.1 uncultured Candidatus Bathyarchaeia archaeon | reverse complement strand
CTAGTTCTTTGACCAGTTTCACTATCTGTTCTATCACATACTCGTTTATTTTTTGCCCTTTCTCAGCTGCCGCTATTGTGGGGTCGCCCATAACCCCGCTTGGGAAGTACCGTTCAGGGTCTGGAACAACCTCAAATCTGGGCAAACTCGGGAAGTTGCATGCTCCTTTTGCTTTTATCAGGTCTGACCTGATAGCCATCACTCTCGAAGTTTCGATGGTGCCAGCGTGGGAGTCTCTGTCATCAAACTCTATGCCTCTGAGGTCAAAGGCGAAGTCGTAGTCTGAGCAGACCATTATTCGGGGGCAGTCTTTTTCGTTCATGTGGTTGGTTACAGCTGTTTTGGCTGCAAGCCTAATTGCAGTCATGTGTGAGCCGCCCGCATGACCTGTTATGACCAGTAGTCGTTTGAAGCCGTTCCGAATGAAATCATCCAAGATATCCGTCATTATGCTGCGCAGCGAGTCAAATGTTATCGTGATTGTGCCAGGAAAGTTTCTTGTGGAACTGCAGAGACCATACCTGAGGGGCGGCGCAACTAGGCAGCCCGTTTTTTTGGCAACACCCAAAGCCACATACTCTGCCTGGAGACTGTCTGTGCAGAGCGGCAGATGGTCCCCATGCTCTTCTATGCTTCCGCAGGGTATGATCACAACTTTTCCGTCTTTAGCCGCCTTTTCTGCCTCAGGCATGCTCAACTCGTCAAACCATAAGGTCATATTTTTTCTTGAACCTGCACACATGTTTCATTCCTCTCCTTGTTCTTCGCAGTCAATCGGATTACTCTATATACATCAATTCAAGTCTTTTGATGTTTTGGTTTGCTTCATGTTCAATAAGTTGCACAGTTTCACTAAGCAGACGTCAAAATCTGTTCTATAGACTTTGAACTGTCTAACTTGCAGTAAAGTTCTTGCCACAATGTGGACAAAACTTAAGGTCTATAGCTATTTTTCGTCCACATTGAGGACACATTCGAGTTCCCATTTTTTCTTGCTCCTCAATTGTGCTTTCTACGACAACTTTGACTATGGAAGCGTATGCGCCTATGCTAGAAATCAACATGCCAACTATAGTGCCGAGCATCATTGTAGCGAAGGCTCCTGCGAGTCCTTCCAAACTTCCTGACATAATAGCTGCGACAATAGCACCTCCACTGATAACGACGGCAATTATTCCCCCAATGATTCCCCATAATACTGTCCACAACAGTATGACAAGCCCTTTCCGGAAAGCAAAACCCCATGAAACCATTTTTTATTCCCAGAACGTTTAGAGTTTGATTCGGTTTATAACACTTTTCCAAGGCAAAGAAAGCGTTGTTATCTATGGTTTGAGTACCTTTAAGGTCTGTTCGTAATAGCGGGGACCATAACTTAATGTGATTTGGTGGTATACGTTGGTGCCGTCTACGACTTTTTCGAGGTTTCCTTCAACAAGCACCCGTTCACCCTTTTTCGCTTGCATTCTGAATTCTTCCATGTACGAGAATATCCGCGTGATGTTCTCAACTTCTGGTCCATCTAAGACGTCCTTTACTTGAATCTGGTATATGGATGGGATAAACGGCGCCTCCTTGTCGTCGGTTATCTCAACAATTGCCTTAATCCAGCCTGCATGAAATATCCGCGCAAAATTGTTGAACTCGTTAACGTTTTCTGTCCAAGCCTTCACTGGCTCAAACTCTGCCTTAACAACCCTCCCCGCAGCCTTGGAGTCAAAGTAGGCGTAAATCATCTTCCGTCTCTGATGCCAACGATACTCCTCTAGGCTGTAGTTCAGGAACTTCCAGTCCTTCGACTCAACAGCCTTCATGCTGTCAAACTCGTTCCGCA
>CAZYJH010000229.1:0-1843 GCA_964647775.1 uncultured Candidatus Bathyarchaeia archaeon | reverse complement strand
CAATGAGGCTCTACAAGAAGGAGGGAAACACTCTTCAGATTCTCAGCTTCCCAAACGACGAAGTTGAGAAGGGCGACTATCTCCTCGTAGAGGACAATAACGTCAACAGAAAGCTGATCACGCAGGTAATCGATGTCCAGTTCGCCAGTGTTCCAGGGCTTCTTGAAGAACTTCTCCGCGACTCCACAACCGAAGAGCAAGTTTATGGCGAAAACTTTGACCCTCTAGGCGTCTCATCACACATAAACCATATTCAAGACGCCCGCATGCTCATCTGCAAGATACGGGGAACCATGCTAAATGACAGGCTGCGCGTGAATTCTTCATGGCTTCCTTCCCGCTCTAAGTCAGGAATCACAAAAATTCCCTTTAATTCTTTGCTTGCATATGTGGGCGGCAACGAAGGTCTCCCCATCAACATCGGCGAAACTAAGGATGCTTCTCCGTTAAACATCACGGCTCATGATCTTGACGGGAGACTGAACATCATAACGGGGAAGAAGGGAACAGGGAAATCTCATCTTTCGAAGCTGCTTGTCTTAGGTCTGGTTGACTACAAGGCAACTGTTGTGGTTCTTGACCTCAACGGCGAATACACTGGGCTAGGTCTTTCAGCTAAAGGATGCGGCAACGAGTACAGTGACAGGGTGCATGTGCTTACTCCCGGAGCCAACTTCAGGGTTTCCTTGTCAAAAATGGATTTGGGGGTTATGTTGAAGATTCTGGTTCATGCTCTTGATCTTCCCGGAACGTCAACCCGAGAGTTTAAGCACATATGGAAATTGTTGAGCCAACAAGGAAAGTTCACTCTTCAGGACCTTGGAGACGCCATCAGGAAATGCGCCTGTAACATGCATGTGCGGGATGCGCTGTTCTCCCGCTATTACAGCCTAGTGAATTCAGGGTTTTTCACGGACGACGAGGAGTCAGCAACAGGTTTTGAGAAGCTTTTCGAAAAAACCAAGAAGAACGGGGGAGCGTTAGTGATTAACCTGAAAGACGTTTCATCCGTTGACCGCCAAATTGTTTTGGAGTACACTCTCGGAAATCTGGTGAAGCTTCTGGGTCAATGGAAAATCAAATCCGTTTTTCTTTTCGCTGAAGAAGCCCACCTCTACCTCAGGGAAACATACTGGGAAGACATCGTTACGCGCATGCGGCACTTCGGCTTATTCACCAACTTCGTGACCAATCAACCAGACACAATAAAAGAGAACATCTACCGCCAAGCAGACAGCATCTTCCTCTTCAACTTCACTAACGAGCGTGACCTTGAAACCGTGTCAAAGGCTGCGAGGGTGGATGCTGAAACCGTGAAATCTATTGCTCAAGAACTTCCGCCCCATCACTGTCTCCTCATCGGAAACGCGGTGAAAGACTTTCCTGTGATGGTGAAGGTTAGGGCGTTGGACATCAAAACAATGGGGCAAACAAGGCTCTTCTTTGCCTAAACGTTGAAGTTTAATCTCAGACACAAAACGGCGCCAGTTTTCTCTTTTATATACGTGCATGTGTGCACATAGAATAAAAGAAATGATAATAAGTGATGTGAACCTTTTATATTGTAACAGGTTAGGCCGATCGGTTTGAGTTTGGTGCAATGGTTAATTTCTAGGCTGAAATGGCTTATTCTCTTCATACTACTTGTTTCCTTATTGCTGGCTGTAGTTGTCCATCTTCCGAATAACCCAGAAAATGGCGCAAAGTATCCTGTAGAACCTTATTTCGGGGTTTCTTTCTGCGGCGACACAGCTGCCGAGGCAAAACTGCTAATTGACAAAACCAAAGACTACACCAACCTGTTTGTGCTGCAGTCAGGACCAATAAGCAAGAACGAAACAGC
>CAZYJH010000228.1:0-1847 GCA_964647775.1 uncultured Candidatus Bathyarchaeia archaeon | reverse complement strand
ACTACAGACATTAAATTCCTTCCATCTCTTCCAAAACAAGCTCTACGTGAGAAAGGGTGTTAAATCGCGGTGATGACCGCCCAAAGGCTCGGGAAATAAACCGTTTAATCTTCATTCCAGGATAGGCTGAAGCATGAATTATTCGAAGCCGCTCCATGTCAAGACCCTTATACTCTGCATTCGCCTCAGCGCCTTGAAGCACCTTCAAAATCTGCTGTGCAGCATTAACAGGGTATCTGCCGGCGAAGGCTTTCTCTAAGCCGTGGCGATGCCCAACTTTTTTGTTGAATCTACGGAATGGAACTGGTTTCTTCTTTAGGATAACCTGATGGAGGTAGTCTTTTGCTTGGTCTAGCTTCATCCCTTTTATTGTCTTGCATACTTCTCTTGCGTGTTTGTGGGATATCCGCAATTCGCGTCCGCTAGCTTTAACCATCTTCTCAGGTTCCATGTCCGTTATTGAGTAGCCCCATTTTGGCATATCTATCGTCAAGTCAGTAACAAGCAGCATATTTAAGGGTTTATGGCGAAAAGAAAAGCGCGCGACATCAAGACGGTTACATAATGAATATAGAAGAACTGATTTGAATGCAGTTAGGCAGTTCGCTGAAGTTTTGGCTGACGCAGAAGGAATGCTGAAGACAGGAAGATTAGACAGAAACTGTCTGCTTCGACAACAAAATCAATATTGAAGACTTGGTCAATAGAATGTGCAAGCGTGAAAGAGTAGGCTGGGAGAGAGTTTGACGGAACAGAGGCAGATTGTAGATGCTTTAATGAAGCCTGAAGCCTATGACGAAGAAGTGGAACAAATTGAACTCAAACAGACCCACATATCCTTCGTCTTCTTGACTGGAAAATTTGTCTACAAAGTGAAAAAGGCGGTGAACTTCGGGTTCCTGGATTTTTCAACCCTTGAGAGGAGACGTCTCTTCTGCGAGAAAGAACTGGAACTCAACAAGCGGTTATGTGGGGACATGTACCTTGAGGTTGTTCCAATCACCAAATCGGACGTTATCAAAATAGGCGGCGAAGGAAAAGCCGTTGAATACGCCGTGAAGATGAAGAGGATTCCTGAAGACAAAATCATGACACGGCTTCTTGAGGAAGGAAAAGTTGACAAAAAACTTGTTGACAGAATGGCAAATATCATAGCCGAATTCCACATGAAAGCCGGAACAGGCAAGCGAATAGGCGAATTCGGATCCTTGCCGATGATAGAAACAAATTGGAGAGAAAACTTTGAGCAAAGCAGAGAATTCATCGGCGAAACTATAAATCCAGAAAGTTACAGGCTAATCCACGAGAAAGTGGATGGTTTCATGAAGAGAAACGCGGCTCTTTTTGCGAAAAGAGTAGCCGAGAACCGGATCAGAGAGTGCCACGGCGACATTCATTCGGGCAACATTTTTGTTGCGGACAGGATTTACATTTTCGATGCGATAGAATTTAACGAAAGGTTCAGGTATTGTGATGTTGCCTCTGACGTTGCTTTCTTGGCAATGGACCTAGACTTTAAAGACAGGAGTGACTTGTCCAGCTTTTTTGTCGATAGATACATCGAGTATTCGGGAGACAAGGAGCTGAAGAAACTTCTGGGGTTCTACAAGTGCTACAGGGCTTATGTACGAGGCAAAGTTGTCAGCTTTAGATTAAACGACCCAAGCGTAGACGAAAAAGAAAAAGCTGCAGCAAAGAAAGAGGCGAAGGCGTACTTTGAGTTGGCTACAGACTACGCGAAAGAGCTGTGACCAGAAAGGTGTTCTACTTGATGAATTGCCGTGCCACATAGTCGGGGACTTTGACTGTTCCCATGATGATGGGTTTCTGGTGGCAGTCGCTTCCTC
>CAZYJH010000227.1:0-1876 GCA_964647775.1 uncultured Candidatus Bathyarchaeia archaeon | reverse complement strand
CAGGTCAAATCCTTCAACTGGTGTAGGCTCATAAATGAACATTCCGAACTTCAAAGCTGATTCCTCTTTAGGAGCGTGGAACTACCGAAGTAGAATATTTAAGCATTGCTGCTAGCATGGAAAAACGAGTCAGCAAGCAGATACATGTTTACTTTTTCATTCTTTCTGCTTTTCAGCCTGTTTTCCGAGAACCTCTGAGTAAACAGAATACATAACAGCGGACAGAATGCTTCTGGTGAACCACCCCATTTTCTCTGCAAAGATTGAACTGAGGTAGTCAGGTCTGACGTACTTGTATGCCTTATTTTCTTTTGAAAGGTAGTCTGTTACGGCTTTTTGAAGGATTTTGCTGAGCACAAAATTTCGTCCATACTCGTTGGCTGGATTCTCAGGAATCAACCCAGTCTTCGCGTCTTCATCAAGTCTGAGCCCCGCAATAACCAGCGCTGCGATGTTCTGGTCAGACAGAGTCTGCTCAACCTTTTCTATGAACTGCCTCCGCTTTTCAGGGTTCTCGTCCAAGATAGAGCTGATCTGCGAAAAGAGGGTTGTCATGTTTTCAACCGTTATTCCCCTCTCCTTCAGTCTGCGTGTAAGTGGTCTATCGGAGACTATGTTTTCCTGATTGCGGAGAGCCTCCTTCACTGCTTCCCTGACAGATTTTCCAACCAGTTCTCCTAACGGCGTGGCAGTTCCAGCAAATTCTATTTTCTGTCCCCCTTTTGTGCACGCCAGTACGATGCTGTCTGTAACTGTTCCAGTTGCGATTTCTCCAGAAAAGCGGCTCCTAACATCCAATTCCCGTAAAGCAACCGTTTTAGCTTCCGCGATTGTGCTCACTGCGTTGACCATGCAACTGTCTGTCAGGTCACCATCAACTAACACGATAATATTGATGGTACCCCATTTTATGGGAGGAAAGGCGCTCTGTTTTGAAGCAATTTCGTCGCCAGCAGTGGCTGCAAAATGGACTCCAGCAGTAGCAATGGCTGTTAAGGTGATGTCTTCAAATTTGCTGGTTGCTATGTCCACGTTTTTCATTTTGGCGGCAGTCATTATTCCCACAAGCTGGTCTTGGGGGATGCCCAGTGTTGCTGTTTGTTGGCGCAGAAAGTCTCCGGCTTCCATGTGAACGTTGTCGTCTATGTTGAGTCCAGTTTCTTCGGGTACATGCACGCTCACTATGCAGTTTGCTTCCCGCAACCCGCCATTCAGGACAGCGGAGCTCAAGATTTTCAGCGGCGTTTTTGAGCGTAAAATCAGTTTGTTTTCTTGTATTTCAGCTTCGACAGACTTGATTTTTGTTTCCAGCTTCATCTTGCCACTTACCTTCTTGTCAGAAATGAAACGTTAATTATATGATTTCGGGTCATCGTCTTCACGACCACAGGGAAGATTCCTAACGTTGAACTCCCTTTTGTCATTTATGCCTCACAGGAAACATCCCGTTCTGTGGACGCCTTGAATCCTGCCTCTATCTTTCGATGGCTATTGCCTTCTTTTGGCACAGGTCCTCGCAGATTCCGCACAGCGTACAGGAATCCAAATCAACTATCACTGGCTTGCCGTCCTGTAGGCTGAAGACTGCCATGGCGCAGCAGTCAACACAAGTGTATGAGCGGCAATCTTCACATTTGACGTAATCGATTTTAATCTTCATCAAAGAGCACCGGCAAAGTTAACGTCAACACTAATTAACGTCATCAAATTTAAAGTTAAAGATACTTACTGACTTGAGATTTAAGGAATTCTTTGGATTAAATTTCAACCTTTTTTCCCCATCTGCTCCTATTCTTCCTATCTTTATCTTCCTGCCTTCATACAATACCAAATACCAAAAAACTCACACACAAACCGAAAGTAGCTGACCTCTGCG
>CAZYJH010000226.1:0-1930 GCA_964647775.1 uncultured Candidatus Bathyarchaeia archaeon | reverse complement strand
GACCTCATCGGAAAAGAGTATGGAACCCGAATAGCCAGCAGCATGGGCATAGAGTTTGTTGCCCTGAAACCCGTCCTCTGCGACCACATCTTCAAGACAAGCAGACGAACACAAATATCATATCCTAAGGACATTTCCTTGATTATCCTGTACAGCGGAATTGGACCCGGAAGCCGAGTAGTCGAAGCGGGAACCGGAACAGCCGCCCTCACAAGCGCTATAGCCCATTACGTTAGACCAACAGGACGCGTCTACACCTACGAGATCCGACAGGAGTTCCAGAAAAATGCCAAAAAAAACTTGGAGCGAGCTGGGCTCCTAGATTTTGTGGAACTGAAAGAGGGCGATGTTACAGAGGGGATTGAAGAAAAAGATGTGGATGCCGTGATTTTGGATATGGCTACGCCGTGGCTTGTTGTTCCTCATGCTTATACTGCGTTGAAGGGAAGCGGAGTTTTGGTTTCTTTCAGTCCCACCATTGATCAGGTTGTGAAGGTCGTGGAAGCGCTGGCAGAGTATGGGTTCGTTTGTGTGGAAACTGTTGAGACCCTTATTCGTTTTATGCAGGTGGAGAGGGGGAAGACGCGTCCCCAAACAGTGATGACGGGACACACCGGATACCTCACGTTTGCCCGCAAAGCCGTCAAGACCGTGCAGGACAGTTAGGAAAGATCCACTGCGTTGATTTCCGCCAAAGTTGCTAGGTTGTTCATCTTCACTTTCATGCTGGATATTGTGTAGAGCACATCGTCAATGTAGAGGCTTCTTTGCACTATGTAATCGTAGTAGCCGTAATAGTAGTATTTGCTGTTCTCTAGAGCGCCGTCTTCTAGGTGGGTGACTCCGCCTCTGAACTCGATTCCGTCCAGTGATATGTTGAAGACGTAGGCGCCCTGCCACACTTGACGTCCGTATGCCCAGTCAGGAACGCCGTCCGGGTAGTCGCTCGCATTTATCTCCGCCACTGTAACAGGTATCACCAGAAGATTCTTTTCTTTGTCGAAGAGCAGCGCTTTGTGGTCATACAGGATTGGGGAGTCTGTTCCTCTGTCGCCTATCTCGTATTTGGCTACTTCAACTGGGTTCGCAACGTCGCTGACGTCGAAGAGAGAAATCTTCACGCCTTGGTACCATGAGAAATCTTCTGTTCCGTCATAGTCGGTTTCTTTGCCTATTCCGATGATGTGGTTCTCGTCGTAGGGGTGAAGGTAGCCTGAGTAGCCTGTTACTTTGAGTTGCCCAAGAACTGTTGGCGCTGTGGGGTTTGACAGGTCTATCACAAAGAGTGGGTCAATGTTTCTGAAGGTTACTACGTAGCATCTGTCGCCCATGAATCTGGCAGAGTAAATCTGTTCTCCCGGAGCCAAGTCCTCCAGCTTTCCGACAACATCTAGGTTCATGTCGAGAACGTAAACGTTGTTTTTGGATGTTTCTTCGATGGCGAAGGTTCTCCAGTTGTAGTTGTGGACTGTTGTTGCGACTCTGAAGTGGCTGTTGTGTTCGTCCATGGAGAACTGGTTGAGGATGTAGCCTGGGACTTCACCTGACGCCTCAATCGTTATTGACTGTCCGTCAACTTTGATTCTTTGGATTACTGTTTTCATGTTTTCGCCTTCTTGCCATTGGTAATCGGGGAACGTCAAGTAGATGTTGTTCTGTGAAACGTAGATGTTGCTGGTGCCGCCCAGCACTATGGTTTCGTGTGTTGGCTCTTGGGCGTCGTTCTTTATGTTCAGGGCAGCGATGGTCGTGAAGGTGTAGGAGCTGTCTGAGAGGTTGCAGTAGTAAATTTCAGTTGCTGGTATCACCTCTGTTTCGTTGTCTGACTGTATTCTGGGGAGGGCAACGTCAGTTTCTGTGAAGAAGGTATACATTGTTGCAACAACGTAGACGTAGTCGCCGATCATCCTTGAGCTGAAGTAGTTTCCGT
>CAZYJH010000225.1:0-2007 GCA_964647775.1 uncultured Candidatus Bathyarchaeia archaeon | reverse complement strand
AGGTAGATTTTGTTTGCGCCCATTTTGCGTAGCTTGTTGACCACAACTTTGGTGGTGTCGCCTCTGACTATGCTGTCGTCAACCACGGCAACGTTTTTTCCTGTAAGCTTATGGTCAACAATGTTGATTTTCCTGTCAATCGTGCTGTATCGTTCATCTGAAAGCAAAATAAAGGCTCGTTCAGCGACGTACCTGTGCCTTCTGGAGGCGCGTTCCCACCTTATTCCCGTCAACTCATGATACCCGTAGGCTGCATCGTTGCCTGTTTCGGGCATCGAAACAATCATGTCCACTTTGCTTGTGGTTTCAGGGTATTCCCACGCAAAGTTTCTTCCAAACGCCTCTCGAACCTCGTAGACGTACCTGTCTCCCAGCCTCGAGTCTGGTCTGGCAAAGTAGGCGAACTCGAAGGCGCACAGTGCCCTTCTTTCTCCTGTGCACAGCTGCTTTCTTGTGAAGCCGTCCTTTTGGGCGACAACAAGCTCTCCGGGGTTCACCTCGAAATTGAAGTCGAAGCTGTTTATGTCCAAGCCCACAGTTTCTGAGGATACTGCGCAGGTTGTTCCGTTTTTGCTGCAGCCGCAGCAGAGGGGTCTTATTCCCTGTGGGTCTCTAAATGCGAAGAGTTCTCCTTTTTCTGTTAGTCCAGCCACGGAGAAGGCGCCTTCGATTTCTTTCATGCACCTTTTTACGGCTGATGCTAGGTCGCCGTCTTTTCCTTGTCTTAACAGTTTTCTGGAGATCAGTTCTGCGTCGTAGTTGAATCGGAAGTTCGGGGTTTCTTCTCTTATCTCCTTTATTATGTCAGGGGTGTTGACGACGTTGCCGTTGAAGGCGATTGCTATCTGTTTTTCTCCCCGCTTCTCTAATATGGGCTGGGTGCTCTTTACTAGTGATTCGTAATCTGTTCCGCCAGATGTGGAGTATCTGACGTGTCCCAATCCCGTGGGTCCGGGCAGTTCTGTTAGCCAGTTCTGGATTTCTTCCTTCTGTATCTTCGGAACAAGATGCAAGCCTTTGTGGCTGTGGAATGTTCCGTCGAAAGTGAGGAATCCGTGGGATTGGTGGCCGCGGTGGTTTTGTGCTCGTAGTCCCCAGTAGACGTATGGGAACACGGGCTTGTTTGTGAAGTCTTGGGCTCCGAAAACCCCGCACGCCTCTTTTAACTGTTCGAGCATATTTTTCACTATTGAGGTGTCCTGTTTATCAATCTTTACTACAATTTTAAGGCAAAACGTGTGTGCTCTGAAACTGCTGTTCTGTTGTGTAGGAGAATTGTTTGCGTTGTAAAATATGCTGGATGGCATAATATTGCGGTTGTGGGGTTATTGCCCGTATTATCGTAAGGTATATATGAATTATCTGGGTTAGGTGTTGCGTCAAGGTGTTTTCATGAGGAACATACTTGTTAACGGTTCGAAACAGACGCCGCTTGAGAAGCAGCCCATCGAGATTGTTGAGCGCAAGGGCGTCGGTCATCCAGACTCCATGTGTGATGCTATCATGGATCAGGTTTCAGTGGAACTTAGCAAAGCGTATCTGAAGGAGTTCGGAGCGATTTTGCATCATAACACGGATAAGTCGTTGCTTGTTGCTGGCGATGTGGAGTGCAGGTTCAAAGGTGGAGTGGTTAATGAGCCTATGCTTCTTATTTTCGGCGACAGGGCAACCTTCGAGGCTAACGGAAAGACTATTCCTGTTAACGAAATCGCTATCCAAACGGCTAAGACGTGGTTGAAGGATAATCTCAGGTTTGTTGACCCAGAAAAGCACATGAAGTACCAAATTGCGATTAGACCGGGTTCTCAGGGGCTTACCGACATTTTCAAGAGGGAAACCTGCATGTTCGGAGCTAACGACACTTCAGCGGCTGTAGGCTACGCACCAATGACCCACACAGAGAATATGGTTCTGGACACGGAACGTTACGTAAACTCTAAGGAGTTCAAAAAGCGGTTTCCTGCAAGCGGAGAAGACGTTAAGGTTATGGGCTACAAGAACGGCAAT
>CAZYJH010000224.1:0-2017 GCA_964647775.1 uncultured Candidatus Bathyarchaeia archaeon | reverse complement strand
CATGCTGCAGCCAAACGCGCTGAATTACGTGCCGCTGATCCATCATGCAACTCATACCTATCCTTTGCGTGCATCCTGATGGCTGGGCTTGACGGAATAAAGAAGAAAATTGATCCAGGCGACCCCGTGGACGAGGACGTTTACGAGTTGAGTCCAGAAAGAAGACGTGCACTGGGCATTAAAGAGCTGCCAACAACACTTAGAGACGCTTTAGAGGCTATGAAGAGCGACGAGGTTGTCCACAAGACCCTTGGAAGCCACATATTCGATGCCTTCATCGACTACAAGACCAACGACTGGAACCAGTTCTGCCTCTATGTCACTCCGTGGGAAATAATGAAATATCTAGACTATTAAAATGTAGAATATGGAGAGGTGAATAAGCATGAAAGCATACCTGCTGATTGAAACCCGACCTGGAACATCTGAAGACGTAGTCAAAGCCATCCGAAAGCGATTCAAAAATGTTCTGCATGCTGACTCCGTTTACGGCAGACACGACGTCATAGTTGTCTTAGAAGCTCCAGACCTTGAAACCCTCAACGAGTTTGTATACAAAGTAATCGAGAAAGACCCCAACATCGTCCACACCGAAACTGCGATCACGCTCTTCTAAAAGGAGAGAAACAGAGTTGGCTACAAAAGATCTCCGCACAAAAAAGATAAGAGCATTCGTACTCTTGACTATGAAACCCGGAACTTCGGAGGAGATCGTACAGTCGAGGAAAATCAAGGGCGTGACACTGGCTAACTCGGTTCTGGGAAGATTCGACGCCATTGCAGTGATAGAAGCAGACAGTTCCGAGCAGTTGACGCAGATCATCTACGAGATGATTGAAGCGCATCCCAATGTGGTTCGCACCGAAACTTTGCTGTCGATGTTCATTCCGTCGCCTTGATTCCCAACTGGACGAAGCAACGTTCAACAGACAGCCGCTAAATCGGGTCAACGTTAGACCCGACAACCATCTTTTTATTTTTTTTCTTTTTTGAAAATGAGTTCTACTTTAGGCTGTCCAGTACGAAAAGATTTGCAGCCCGCTTATTTCCGGTTGTGCTCTGAGAAAACTTTTCACATCCTCGTCTGTGAGGAAACGGTTTCCTTTACTGCCTGTGCGAACAGGAATTCCCGTTCTTCTCATCTTGTCGCCTTTAGCTGAGTCAGTGAAGATATACTGGGCGCCCTCAACAGGCAAGATAAGTTTTAGTGCAGTATGGTTACTGGCAGGTATGCTCTGAGCGATAACGTAAACAACGGTTTTGGCATTCTTTTCAAGCGCCAACTCCTTAAACTCTTTCCACGTATGCACACGAAACGTTCCTGCCATGATTCAGCCTCTCTCTTTCACCGTAATTTTACAGTTTCCTGCATCTTAATTTTTGCTCTGTTCTCATTTACTCGTTTCGCTAAGACATAGAAAGGTTTTTCTTTGACGGCTTTGTCTCAGTTTCCTCACTACATGGGGAGTAAAATGTTTCCTGCGTTCCTGAACACTGACAACCTTATTCACGCTGGCATAGCACTAGTTATTGTCGTCGTCGCTTTTGTTCTCGACAACGTGATCCGCAGGTCAATATCACGATACGGAAAAAAGGTAGGTATGGAGCCTCACGCAATCAACATTTTGAAGTTAGTTGCCAGATTACTTGTTGCTTCAGGTGGCGTAATTGCTCTTATGAGCCTCTTCCAAGTGCCCACAGACCTGTTTCTTGCAGGCGGAGCTTTGACAGGAACAGCCATAGGTTTCGCGTCTACTCAAACAATAGGCAACTTCTTGGCGGGTTTCTACATCATGATTTCCCGACCGTTCATGGTGAGAGACTACGTGAAGATCGGAGATGTTGAGGGCGAGGTCAAGGAGATAACCATCAACTACACCATGATATACACGCCTACATACACCCTCACGGAGATACCGAACAGAAAAGTCTTGGACAGCATAATCATCAACTACTCCGGAAGAAAGGACATAATCGATTACTCCTTCAAAATGGGCTTCCCACATCTTGAAAACAG
>CAZYJH010000223.1:0-2018 GCA_964647775.1 uncultured Candidatus Bathyarchaeia archaeon | reverse complement strand
GGATACTCTTCTGCTTTCTGAGGACCTAGAAAATGTCAGAGTTACAGTGAAGTGCAGTTCCTGCGGCTACACTAAAGAGGAGACAATGAAAATGCATGAGGTTGCAGAGTTCGAGCAGAAAACAAACGGTAGCGCATGCCCGAAATGCAGCGTCCCAACCCTAGCGGTGGAGGAGACCAAGGAGCTCATAGACGAATTAGCTGAGACAGCGGAGCTGGCGGGAACTAACGTGGAAGTTTTGTCCGGTGAAACAGAAGAGGGGCAAATGCTGAAGAAGTCTTTTGGTGGAGTAGCCGCGATTCTTCGTTACAAGGCTGCAGCCTAATACTCTGCGTCAAAGTAAACGTCTGTGTAGCCTTTAATTTCTCGTCCTTTTCCTTTAGGTTGGATGTGCAGTTGTTCTACTTTGAGGGTTCCTGACAGGTCTTCTTCCGCCTTTGCTAAGATGTCTGCCTTTTGTGTGTCTTCAGTGTATAATGTTAGCTTCTTGATGGGAGCATTCAGTGGCTTCTGGTTGTCTGCCTTGTCTCTCCGAATTTCAGCCATCACGGCAACGATCAAGTCACCCTTCTCTTCCATCTTTTCATCAATCAGCTCTTCTTGTATTGTAGGCCACAGGGAAACGTGGATGCTCTCAACTTCCTTGGCATCCGCGTACATAATCTGGTACAGCTCTTCTGCGATGTGCGGCGAAATGGGGGCGAGAAGCTGCAGGATTCGGTAAATTGCAGTATAAAGAGTGTATTGGGCAGCTGTTCTCTTTTCTTCGCCATAGCTTTCAGGTTGGTAGAGCCGATGTTTTACGGCTTCGATGTAGTTGTCGCAGAAGCTGTGCCACGTGAACTTTCTTATTTCGTCAGTGGCAACGTTAAATTGGCAGTTCTCCATTGCCTCGGTTACCTTCTGGGTGACGTGCTCCAGTTTGCTGAGTAACCATCGGTCAATAAGCTCCAGTTTTGCTGATTTACTGTTTGGGTTGTAGTCTTCGAGGTGCATTCCCGCAAACCGTGACGCATTCCACAGTTTCCTGAGGAACCTCCATGCATACTCTACGTCTTCCCATCTGAAGGGAATGTCTGAGCCTGTGGCGCCTCCGCCTGCAGCCCATTGACGGGGAGCATCCGCCCCATACTTCTGGAAGACATCGGGGGTGGCTACGAAGTTGCCGAGGCTTTTGCTCATTTTTCTTCCGTCAGTTCCGAGCACCATGCCGTTGATGAGGACGCTTTTGTAGGGTTTCTCGTCGAAGAGGGCAAGGTGACGGACCATGAGGTAGTATGCCCATGTGCGTATGATGTCGTAGCCTGAGGGATGCACGTCCGCTGGGTACAGTTTGCGCCAGTCTTGTTTGTCTGGCCAGCCTGCGTGCACTGCGCAGGTTATGGAGGAGTCGAACCATGTGTCCAGCACGTCCGTTTCGGGGATAAACTCGGTGCTGCCGCATTTGGGGCATCGGTCAATTTTTGGGGGGTCGATTCTTGGGTCTATGGGCACCCAGTCAGGCTCTGCTATAATGACTTCATTGCATTGTTTGCAGTACCATGCGGGGATTGGGGTTGCGAAGATTCTTTGGCGTGAAATCACCCAGTCCCAGTCTAGACTGTTTGTCCAGTCTATCATCCGTTTTTTCATGTAGTCTGGGTACCATGTTACTTCCAGAGTGTTTTGTTTGATTTGTTCTGTGAAGATGCGGGTTTTCATGAACCATTGTTCATGTTCCAGTATTTCTATGGGGTTTTTGCATCTCCAGCAAGTTCCAACCTCTTGGCTGAGCGGCTCAGTCTTCTCCAGTAAGCCTTCAGCTTCCAGGTCTTTTACGATGGCTTTTCGTGCTTCTTTGGTTGTTAAGTTCTTGTATTTTCCTGCGTTTTCGTTTAGTCTTCCTCTGTCGTCGATAAGAATGATGGGAGTAAGCTTGAGGGTTGAAACTGCTTGCACGTCAGCCTTGTCGCCGTATGTGCAAATCATGAGTACGCCTGTGCCGAATTCGGGGTCTGCCTCTTTTTCGGCTATGATTT
>CAZYJH010000222.1:0-2019 GCA_964647775.1 uncultured Candidatus Bathyarchaeia archaeon | reverse complement strand
GGTAGTCAGAACTTTGATTGTGGTACTTTTTCCTGCTCCGTTTGGTCCCAGAAACCCAAAAAATTCGCCCTTTTTTACATTAAATGAAATATTGTCTACGGCTTTAGTGCCATTAGAATATACCAGCACTAGGTCTTCGACCTCAATCATATTTGACATAAAAACCGTACAATTAACTCTGAGAAAGAATAAAAAGGTTGTTAGGTGCTTGCGAGTGAAAACGTAACCTCAAATGTGTGTCATTGAAGGTTTGGGCTTGGGAGCTAAATTTCAGCCCTGAACCTGAAGCATCATAAGTTTTGATAGCTCATAGAAAGAAAAAAAGAATTGGATGAGATGTTGTGGTTTACTGTTTTTCGTTTAGTATTTTGAATCCTAGCAGTATCAGAATCGCACCGCAGCCTATGTCTACCATGTTCCAAAGACCTTCAACGATTAAGTCGGCTATGGATGCGTTTCCTCCGGCAAGCCAAATGAAGCCGTCCGCTGCACTTAAGATGAACGTCACTGCCCACAGTATCAGGAAATAGCCGATAAGTTCGTTCTTTGAGAAGCCTTTGACTAGATCATTTATTGGGTCACCCATTTTTTCCTCTCCTTATCTGCTTCATCATCAAAAGTACTATATTAGATTTTAACGTCAAGACAACAAGATGTTAGCTTTCGATAACCTCTTTAACCAAATCCTTGTTTTCTTTCAGCCAAGTTATGATTACCGCCTTGTTGCTTTCCAGCATGTTCTCCGCCATTCCAGCAAACATGGGAGGCAAAGTTTTACCTATTTCTGTCTTAAGTTTAGAAATCAACTCGTCTTCCGCTTTCAAAGTCACTCAATCTCCATAAAACTAGAATTAACTGGGCTGGATGGTTTAAGTTGTTTGCCTAATTTCACCGTTTTCGGCTAGAACTGCGTTTAGGTATAAAGTTTCCAACCAGTTGGCGTCCTGTAGCTGCGTCCATAACGATTGTCCGCTTTTTGTTCTTCTTTTTATGTCTCACTTTAAGACTCCAAACTGGCAACAGCACAATTTCAGAGTAGACTGGGTTGACGCCTAAAGTCAGCCGCAACTTTGAGTAAATTTTGTCTCTTCCAATCTTTACCTTAGGAAGCCTAGGAACTTCCTTGGGAAGCCTTGGAATAAACGTGATTTCATCGTCATCATCCAAGTCTTTGAGTTTTCCGGCGCCCTTTGTCATCACAGTGTGAAACAGCATTGCACCCCGTTCAAGAGAAATCAGGGCTCCGGTCGTTGCGCTGACGTAGTAGGTGTCAACTTCTTCCTTTCTGAAAAATATTAGGCGCTTAGCTTTGCGGGTTGCTGAAACCTTCCAGATGGGCATATGAGAAAACGATGCATCATAAAATTCCTCTTTCTTAAGGAAAAGACCGCCCTCAAGCCATGATTTAGCTCGATTGAAGGCTTCCACCTGCGTTATTCTTGTGGGAATCGCCAAAACCTCCCCCAAAACGTTCTTGGAGGGCTCAAAACCAAACTTGGACAGCCAATACAGGTACTCCTCGTCGCCCTTCACTCGGCTCTTCTTCACAACCTTTGATTTAACCAGCGAATTAAGCGCCTTTTCAACATCTTTAACAACTGCACCCAAATTTTCTGCAACATATTCTGCTGAGACGCTCTGCCTAACAGAGTTAAGGAACAGTTTGATTCGGTCAGGAAGCATCTTCTCTGGAGGAGGAGACGGCAGAGCACGCTTCACCGGTTTTTCTTTCTTTTCCTCTGTCAGCTGATACTTGGCAAAGAACTGTTTTGCTTCAGGCATTATGGACTCTGGAATGTCCTGCTCATCCAAGGTCAGATGATTTGTTACCAGCCATCGAACCTGAAAATTCACCACATCATCATAAACGTCCGGAGACAGCATGAGGAATTCGCCTGTTCTGAGGCTCGGAAGTTTCTGCAGAACCGTTTCAGCGTGGGTTGGGTCTATCGACTGGATAATCTGCTTGACCCGCGCAATGTCCTGCTGCGTCATCATGCGACCCAAGCACCAAGTGTT
>CAZYJH010000221.1:0-2025 GCA_964647775.1 uncultured Candidatus Bathyarchaeia archaeon | reverse complement strand
CAGGATGGAACATACACAGTAACCTTAACAGTCACAGACAATGATGGAGCAACAGACACCGCAGAAGCAACCAAGACAGTTCTAAACAGAAGCCCTGTAGCCTCCTTCACCGAATCAGCGCACACAGTCAACACCGACGAAACGATATTCTTTGATGCCACAGCCAGCTACGACCCGGACGGAACAATCGTCAAGTACCAATGGAACTTTGGCGACGGAACAACAGCCACAGGAGTCACGGTTTCTCATGCTTACGCTGATAACGGCTCTTACACTGTGACTTTGACTGTGACCGATAATGATGGCGCAACCGATTCAGCCGACGACACAAAGACCGTTGTTAACACGCCTCCGGTAGCTTCCTTCACTGAATCTGCTCACAGAGTCGACACTGATGAAACCATATTCTTTGATGCCACAGCCAGCTACGACCTAGACGGAACTATAGTCAGTTACTCATGGGATTTCGGCGATGGAACAACAGGAAATGGAGTTGAAGTGGAGCACGCATACGATGATGCTGGAATATACACTGTAACCTTAACTGTCACAGATGATGATGGGGCAACAGATACTGCAGAAGCAACCAAGACGGTTAATAATCTCGGTCCGGTAGCCGCTTTCACTGAGTCAGCGCACACCGTAGACACTGGCGAAACGATCTATTTTGATGCCTCAGCCAGCTACGACCCTGACGGAACTATAGTCAGTTACTCATGGGATTTCGGCGATGGAACAACAGGAACTGGAGTTGAAGTGGAGCACGCATACGAAGAGAATGGCGTCTACACCGTCAGATTAACAGTTACAGATGATGACGGCGCAACTGATTCAGCTACCGCAACTAAAACTGGCTTGAATAGACCACCCGTAGCATTGTTCACTGAAAACGCTACAATAGTGGATCTGGGCGACACAATACATTTTGATGCCTCCGACAGCTATGACCCGGACGGAACAATCGTCAAGTACCAATGGAATTTCGGCGATGGAACAACAGCCACAGGCGTTGAAGTAGATTACACATACGGCGAAGCTGGCAACTACACGGTAACGCTGACTGTAACCGATAACGATGGAGCTTCCGCATCAGCGACTGCCATGAAGACTGTGCAGGCGGGGATGGAGGGAGAAATACGGGGTGCTTTGCCCTTGTCCGTCCTTTCTGTGATTATCTTAGGTGTGGCAGCTCTGACAGCGACTATCCTATATGGGCTATTCATACGACGAAAGAAGAAAAACAAAAAGCAATAAGAAAAACCTCATAGCCTAGCATGTTCTAGGCTTTCCCTTTTTTTTGTTTTAAAGCATTTTTAGATTAAAATCTGCAGTAAATCCTGTTTCAAGAAACAACCATTAGCAAGTTACATCAGACAGATGAAGAGCTGGTTAAGTCAAGCTTAGCCGAGGTTCAGAATTCCCTCGAAGACGTCTTCTTCGGCAACGCCAAGTTCTCTTGACAGCCACAACTTCAGAAGACGGGAATCTTGTGGAAATTCTCCCGTGTACGACACGACTCTGCCATTTGCTAGTGCATCAGCTTGAAAAGACCTTTCTGCATCTCTGAAAATGTAGGAGACTGTCTCTGCGCCTGCTGCCATAATCTTGAAGTCCTCCCATTGTTTGCATTTTACAGTCACTGGGGTTCCGCGGCTATAAGATTGTGGTGATTCTCTGGGAGAGGCAATAGATTTTATGAGAGTAGTTATCTCGCCCTGAAGAGTTGTTATGCGGTCTTCTATTTTTTCGATTTTGCCCGTTATTTCTCCTGTTTCTCCTAAACTCTCGGTGATTATACCCAGTTGACCGATGAGACGGTCCAAGTCCTTCTCGTGTTCCTTCAAAACATTAATTATGAAATCTAGAGCTTCCAAAGCGTCGTTCTTGGTTGGTTTACGTTCCATCGCGTTGTCTCCTCAGGCAGATATACTGTAAGGCTACTAGATAAATAAACGTAATGCATCATCAAACTGTATCAATATGTTGGGCGCTACATACTAATTAGCAATTCGAACCAAAAAAACT
>CAZYJH010000220.1:0-2054 GCA_964647775.1 uncultured Candidatus Bathyarchaeia archaeon | reverse complement strand
GTTCATACCCATACTTTGGCCCTCTCTAGCGGTAATGAGCTATTTGACTGCAGAATATGTGCAGGTGCTCTTGTATACTGTAGCCAGCATAGGACTTGCGGTAGTGCTTCTTTGGGCAAGTGTGAAACTGAGAGAAAAATATTGGGTTCCTGCGCCCTTCTCCATCAAACTGAAGCCGTCACGGTCATACACGCCTAAACGGGGCTTTCTTGGTGGCCTAGGCTTCACCGCTGCTGAAGCGGCTTTGATACGGAAAGACTTGCGGGGCTTGACTAGACGTAAAGAGATGATTGTGTGGATTGCCGTGCCCTTGGCGCTGAGTCTAATTTCCATTTTTTCTTTCCAATCTTCTTGGGAGACCGCCGCCGCTACTTCTGAAAAGCTGATGCTGTTCTGGGGTCCCTTAATGGGTGTGTTCATGTTTGCCTTTTACATGGCACTAACTGGTGTAGGACAAGAAGGCGGCGCCTTTCTGAACTTGCTTATTATCCCAGTGAAGGAGAAAGAAGTTGCTAAATCAAAGCTTGCCGTAGCGCTTTTTCCTTCCTCAGTCGCTCTAATTGCTCTAACGTCTGTCATACAGGTGATGCTTCAGCTTCGACTGGAAGTCCTAATCACAGTAACTGTGACGCTGTTTGCAGGACTCTTTGAGTGCGCTTTTGTTGGTTTGGCTCTAGGCAGCCGCTTTCCAGACTTCACCGAAGTTCCAAGAGCGCGTTTCATTGACCAGAAGGGCGTATGGCTAGGGATGCTCATCATTGCTGCGTGCATAGGGGTCACGTTCCTGCCTCCGTTCCTATACAGCTTTCACATCTTGGAATACTTTCCTATCCTCCTCGCTCCAGTTCTATCAGCAACTGCCTGCACTGTGATATGCTACGCGAGTTATCGAACAACCTTAAACAGTTTACAGCGGCTCAGCAGTCAAAGTTGAGGGCTAAAATTTTTTGTTACCATTTCATGGGATACAGTTATTTGCTAGCACCAATATTTATGAGGTAATAACATCTAGAACTGTTTAAATAACCCAACAAAAATGATGTTGATATAAGGCGGATTAAATATGCCTAATCTTAGAGACTCCATACGAATCGAAAACGTGGTCTCGTCTGTTACGTTAAATCAGAAGATTGACCTGAACGCTGTTGTCAAGGGAAATCCCTTAGTTGAGTACCGTCCAGAAAAGTTTCCTGGCCTAGTTTTCAGACTGAAGAAGCCAAAGACAGCCATTCTAATCTTCAGTACGGGAAAGATGGTTTGCACCGGAGCAAAGTCTGAGAATGAATCAAAAAGAGCAGTTCTGAAGGTCGTAAAGGAACTGAAGAAAAGCGGAATAGTCATCGTTGGCAAACCCGAAATCAACGTAGTGAACATAGTTGCTTCGGCGAATCTTCTGGGTAGAATAGAGCTGGAGGACTGCGCTTACTCTCTCGGCAAAACCATGTATGAACCTGAACAGTTTCCAGGACTCATCTACAGAATGGACGAACCAAAAGTTGTAATTCTCCTCTTTGCAAGCGGAAAACTGGTTTGCACAGGAGCCACAAAAGAAGAAGACGTTTACACCGCAGTCGATAACCTCCACAAAAGCCTTGAAGAAAAAGAACTCATATACTACGACTAAATTTGCCTGAAACCATGAATGGCACGCCAGAATACATGTTCTACCTGCCATTTCTGCTTGTTCACATTCTTTCTCGGCAAAGCGGCATGACGCCAACCAGCTTTTGTTCTAAATGCTAGACTTTTCGCATGCGAAAGCTTCTAAAGGAGTAATTCCGAAAAGTTAAATAAGAGTGCTCGTAATTCACTTCCATCTTAACACGTTAAAAGGTGATTGTACAATTTGACCAAGAAAGGTTTGCTTGTAAAAGCAAAAGAATTGAAAACAAACATTGCAGTTGTGAAAGACCTTGAAGTTTCCATCGGCAAAATTGTCGATGACTCTTGGGAAGAACCTATGGGTCCCACACCAATGCCCCACATATCTACGTTAAGAGATTGGGACATGAAACTTCTCAACAAATACAAACCTTTTTACATGCCCGACTGTG
>CAZYJH010000219.1:0-2083 GCA_964647775.1 uncultured Candidatus Bathyarchaeia archaeon | reverse complement strand
ATCATCAAAAAACAAAAATAACCCAAAATTTTCCCTTCCCTTTTTTTATTCGGGAAGTAAAACATCGGAAGAATAAAAATGGGCTGAAAAGGCTCAAGCACAAAAAATGAAACGTACCAAAACAGCCACAAAACCGTGTTCCATTGTTTTTCATCCCCTGTTTCAACGCCGTGCTGGAGCCTCAGCTAACCTACTTGTCAGGATGTGGAGCGTGGGTCGGTTAAAAAAATATAGGAGATCACCCTTCAGTATCAGGGGATGACTCATGAAGCTGCATCATGTTGGAATCGTCGTAGACGATATAGAATCGGGGATTCAACGCTATAAGGCTCTGTTCGGTTTTGTCCCCATCACCGAGGTTGTAGATGACCCCATACAGAAAGTTTCAGTTGTTTTGCTCTCCGGTCCTGAGGCAGACGGCGCTCCCATCGAACTGATTGCCCCCCTAGCCGATGATTCGCCTGTCTCGAACATTCTGAAAGGAAATGTGAGGCTTTATCACCTGTGCTTTTTGGTGGAAAACATCGAAGAGGCGCTTAGAAACTTCAGAAGCCAAGGAGCAATCATCGTTTCTGGACCCGTTCCAGCCGACCTCTTTGAAGGCAAAAGAATAGCTTTCGTTTATACTCCTGACAAGTATGTTGTGGAACTGCTGGAGAAATAGGAGCTAATTAACAAGCACGGTGTGGGTTGCTGGAAAAGGGGATTCAAGTGAAGTTCAGCCTGTCGTGGATAAAATATTTGACAAAGTTTCGGGGCGAAAAGGTTCTAAGCCAGGCTATGCGCATGTTCAGGCTGCATTCTGTTCCCTTCAGCACCCTGCTAAGAAACATGTTTAATGTGCTGGAGATGCATCAGGCAAAGTTCACTTTTCCGGTGGTTGCTTCTGTTGCATCAAAGAATGTTGAGTTGACCCGAGAGGTTCTGAGGCGCGGTCATGAGGTTGCGGTTCACGGTTTCAGGCACGTTAACTATTCCTACATCACAGAAGCGCAGCAGGATGATGACATCGGGAGCGCTCTAGGCGCCTACAAGGCGTTAGGCATTAAGGTGTATGGGTTTCGGGCGCCCTACAACGTTTACACTGAAGTGTCGCCCAAGCTTGTGGAGAAGTATGGTTTTCTCTGGGACATCGGAATAGGCTACAACAACAAATATCGGGAAGGCAATTCTCCGTTTAGAATCCAAATAGGCGACCACGAGTCAAGTTTTGTCTGCATCCCCCTCAGCAAATGGTCAGACGATTTCATGACTGACATAGAGGGCTTCAGCAGCAGCCAGATGGAAGAAAAGTTGAAGCATGTCATCCATGTTGCTAGCGAAAAAGGCGGCGTGGTTATGTTTGATCTTCATCCCATACGGATGGGGCAACCCAAATATGTCGATGTACTGAAGACCGTTGTGGAGTATGGAACAGGGTTGGGCGGCTGGTTTCCAACAGTCACGGAGGCAGTGAACCAGTGGAGCAGGCATGGAAACTGGAAACATGATGCCCCCTTCTGCTGCCTATTAACTGGAGACATTGACAATTTCTCGTTTTTTGATTACCTGAGACGCTTGTTTTAAATATCAATGGAAAGATGTAATCTCATGGGAAAACTAATAGGACGTCTCCTCCGGATTCTTGCATGGCTTGCACCAGCCTACCAGTTCCGCGCCAGCGTGTACCGCAAATGCGGCATCAAGGTCGGCAAAAGCGTTTACATCGGCTTTCTGGTTATGATGGACGGCGAGTATCCAGAATACATCGAAATCGGAGATGAAGCCAGCATCGGTCCGGGAGTAACTATCATGGCTCACTCCGGCGCCAGCCCGTTCCATCAGCGATTAGATATCTACCATGAAGGACCACAAAAAGTGACCATAGAACGGGGAGTATGGCTTGCCGCAGGCTCAATCATACTGCCGGGAGTCACAGTTGGAGAGGGCGCGATTGTGGCTGCGGGAGCAGTTGTAAGCAGAGACGTTCCAGCGTATACGATGGTTGCGGGAAACCCAGCGCGGGCAATCAAGAAGTTGTCGAAGCCCAGAGAAACAGAAAACATTTAGCTTTAGCACAAACCGCTGAATAGTTGATTAGGCA
>CAZYJH010000218.1:0-2091 GCA_964647775.1 uncultured Candidatus Bathyarchaeia archaeon | reverse complement strand
GTCACAAACCAGGCGCTTGTTATCGGCGGGGGAATTGCTGGAATTAACTCTGCCATAGACTTAGCGGATATGGGCTTCAAAGTTTACCTGCTGGAGAAGGGCGAAAGCATAGGCGGTCACATGGCTGCGCTGGACAAGACATTCCCAACATTGGATTGCAGCATATGCATCGAAGGACCAAAGATGGTGGACGTTTCCCGGCACCCTAATATCGAAATAATATCGTACGCCGACCTAGTCAGCGTCGAGGGCTTCGTCGGCAACTTTAAGGTTAAAATCAGAAAGAACCCCAGATACGTTAACGCCGAAGACTGCACAGGCTGCGGCGAATGCAGGGACGCCTGCCCCATCGAGTTTCCTAACGAGTGGGACGAGAACCTTGGTGTCAGGAAGGCGATTTCGGTTCCCTTCGATCAGGCTGTTCCCCTTGTTTACACAATCAACAAGGACTACTGTATCGAATGCTTCAAGTGCGTGGATGCTTGTGGTGCACGGCAAGCCATCAATTTTGAGCAGCAGCCGGAGGAGGGTAATCTTGAGGTGGGGACAATCATTGTTTCAACTGGTTTTGACATTTACAGGCCCACGGATGATAGCCGATACGGCTACGGCAGATTCGATAATGTTATCACTGCCATGGAGTTTGAGAGGCTGATTTTGGCTGCGGGACCAACTGGAGGTCATGTTATACGTGCCTCTGACGGAAAGCAGCCTCGTTCAGTGGTTTTTGTTCAGTGCGTCGGCTCACGGGACGTGAACAAGTATGAATACTGCTCTGGCTTCTGCTGTATGTATGCGCTGAAGAATGCTGTTTTGCTTAAAGAGCATTACCACGATAATATTGAGGTTTACATCGTTTACATGGATATGCGCACCAACTTCAAGGGCTACGAGGAATTCTACAGAAGAGCCCGCGAGCTGGGAGTAAACTTTGTTCGGGGAAGCGTATCGCGAATCAACGAAGTCCCGGAGACAAAGAATCTTCTCATCCGCGCAGAGGACATGGCTCTTGGAGAGCCACTTGAACTTGAGTCGGAGCTTGTTGTTTTGAGCACCGCAGCAGTTCCAAGCAAAGGCTCAGAGGATGTTGCCAGAATCCTGAGCATAAGCAGAGGAGCGGACGGCTTCTTCATGGAAGCCCACCCGAAACTGAAGCCGCTGGACACGTCTGTTGACGGAATCTTCCTTGCTGGGGCATGTCAGGGAGCAAAAGATATTCCATACAGTGTGTCTCAGGGAAGCGGAGCCGCGGCAAGGGCAGCAACAGTTCTGTCTCAGCCCACATGGAAGATAGAGCCGATCATAGCCGATGTTGACCCAAGCAAATGCAAGAATGTGACCGCAAAGTGTGGCATCTGCGTATCGAAGTGCCCGTATGGCGCCATAAAAGCGGATGCGAATAAGGCTGCTACGGTCACGGCTGCTATGTGTCACGGATGTGGAACCTGTGTTGCCGAGTGTCCCCAGGATGCGATTACTCAGCTGCACTTCACGGATGCCCAGATTTTGGCTCAGGTCCGGGCTGGGCTGGAGGAGAATCCTGAGGGAAAAATTTTGGGTTTTCTCTGCAACTGGTGCAGTTACGCGGGTGCTGACCTTGCGGGGACAAGCCGCTTCGAGTATCCTCCTGTCATGAGGGCGATACGGGTCATGTGCTCGGGTAGGGTGGACAAGGATTTTGTGTTGGAGGCTTTCAGGCAGGGCGCAGGCATGGTATTGGTGGGCGCATGTCATCTGCCCTACGATTGCCACTACATTTCAGGCAACTACAAGATGAAGGACCGAATGGACAGTTTAGCACGGATTTTGGAGAAGCTGGGGCTCAGCAAGGAGCGGTTCAGGGTTGAGTATGTGTCGGCGGCTGAGGGAGTCAAGTTTGCGGCGGTCATGAGGGAGATGGCTGAGCAGATGGAGGCGCTGGGACCAGAGAAGATCAAGGCAGAAAACGAGAAACTGAAACCCATGCTAGATAAGATGATGGAAAGAAAGCAGAAGAAATAGGCTGTGCGGATGTTTTCCAGAGAAAAGACTGTTTTCAACAATCTGCTGCTATTAGGCTCCTAATATGAAGGCTTAGATTGTCTGTTTTTG
>CAZYJH010000217.1:0-2111 GCA_964647775.1 uncultured Candidatus Bathyarchaeia archaeon | reverse complement strand
CGACTATGTCTACGCCAACAAGCTTGTAATCGAAGATGGAAAACTGACCGGCGAATTGGTGGAACCCATAATCGATGCGGAGCGAAAGGCTGAGTTGATGCGGCAAATAGCTGAGCACGAAAATCTTTTGATGGAGCAGGTTGTTGCGGTGGGAGATGGGGCAAATGACAGGTTTATGCTCCAAAATTCTGGGCTAGGAATCGCCCTCTATCCGAAGGAGGTGCTTCAGAAGGTGGCGTCCGGCGTCATAACCAAGGACAACCTTGCCGGAATCCTCTACTGTCTTGGCGCACCAGAAGAAAAACTTAAAGAACTGGTTCCAGACAAAAAGCCTCACTCCTGAATGTGTCTGGTGTCTAAAAATAAGTTAGCTGTTGTTATTTTCTGAATTGCCTGATTTTCAGTATGTCATTGTTCACGTCTTGGAATGTTTTGTAAATATCTTCCACATGTAATGTTGCCTTTTTTCTTCTGTTCTGAATAAGCCCAGCCGCTAGGACCGCGGCGCCAACAGTTTCGCTTATTGGAGTTGGTTCCGGGAAAGTTATTAGAGTAATGGCGATTTTGATGAGCTTAGACTTGTGTCCGTCTCTCCATAACTTTTTGGCGTTGTTCACGTCTTTTGCCATTTCGTTTACGGCTTCAACTGTCTCTGCGTAACTTAGCCCCAGCTCCTGCAGCACAACGGCCATTCTCTTCATTTCTTCTTTTTCCACGGTAACCCCATTTTTTATGTTAAATGTTAAACACAGTGTAAGTGTCTTCTAGCACAAAAGCTTTAACACCCTCGAAAATGCACAAAAATCGTCTATTAGCGATTCTGGCAACAAAAAGTTTCAGCAAAACATGCAAAAGCGGCGCCGCCAAAGCCTCTTTTTTAACTGAAACCACCAATTTTCCGTCACAAAAAATTCGACAGTAGCTGCATTACTTACGCAGTTTCAAGTTTTTTTGCATCTTTTTTGATGCCTACTGTTGTTTCTTGTTTTTGTCAAAAATTCTTTAAACATTTGTTTCAGCAAAGGGTTACATGCATTTTATGTTCATTTTTCAAGTTTTTTGCCAGAATTTGTGTTTATAAGTTTGATTCAGTATCCGCAGTGTTAATATTTGTGTAATGTTAAAGCATACGTTGAAATTCTTGGAGATGGACGATTGGTGGGGAAGCCTATTGGAGAAGAGGTTCGGCGTAGATTTCCTCGGTTAACGATGAGTCTGGTTATGGCAATTATCTTCTTTCTGATAAACACTATTGTTCCGCCATTGATGGGGGACATAGCCCTTCCTGGTATTAACATTAATGCCAGCACGCTGGTGGGGGCTATTACGTTGATTTTTACCGCCATTTTTCTTATACGTGCCTTGGCTGATGGTTTGGTGCTGAGCGACATTTTGACGGACATTTTTGTTAAACGGTTGGGAATAAAGGAAGAAAGGTCTCCTAAGCGAGCAGCGAGAGATGCAATATACATTATCGTTATTCTTCTGGTTGCAACTGCTCTTTATCCGCTTATCTCAACTCTGGAGCCGAACATCAAAGACCCCTTGACAATCGCTACTACGTATGTTGCTCTTGGAATGATACTTGTCCTATTCTATGATATTGGGCGAATCCTCTATCGAATAGTTGAACGAAAAGCAGAATCTGTAGCAGATAGTATCGCCAAAATGACTGATAAGCGGAAAAACGGCGAGTGACATGGACCCTGTTCAAATAAAAATACTCTTTGTTCTCATATACATGCTAACCATTCTCCTGTCCGCTACCAAAATCGTTCCCATGTCAGTTGCTGCCATGATTGGAGCTTTGCTTACCGCTTGGTTCGGTCTACTCTACGGGGTGTTTACATATGATGTGGCTCTGGGCTTCATTGACATGCGGCTAATCTTTCTGTTGCTGGGCGTCATGATTGTGGTGGAAGTTGCTGAGCGGAGTGGTCTCTTTCGTTTCGGAGCTCTGTATGCCGTCAAGATTTCGCGGGGAAATCCTAGTGTACTTTTTGTTTCTATCTGTGTCATCGCTGCTGCTGTTTCAGTGTTTCTCAGCGACCCAACAGCGATGCTGCTCATAGCCGCTGCCATGGCAACCATAACCAAGCTGTTACGTTACG
>CAZYJH010000216.1:0-2139 GCA_964647775.1 uncultured Candidatus Bathyarchaeia archaeon | reverse complement strand
AACGCCACAGACACTTTGCTTGTGTATTACGGAGACATCCTAACAGACATGAACCTCACAAACCTGCTGCAGTACCACAGAGACAAGCACGCATGGGGAACAGTTGCATTATCTTCAGGCTTCAAAGTTCGAGTTGGGCTAGCAAATCTGGACAGTGAAGGAAAGATTATTGGATTTGAGGAGAAGCCCACATTAGAGAAACCTGTGAGTGTAGGAATCTCTGTTTTGAAGGGAGAAATGCTTGAGCAGATGAAACGGCTGAAGGGAGAGAAGCCGGAATTGGATCTGATGGGCGAAGTGTTTCCGCATCTTCTGAAAGTTGGCAAACCAGTCTACGGCTATATTTCAAAGGCGTTCTGGTATGATGTCCTCAGCACCGAAGCCCTTGAGAAATTGGATCCTCAGCTTGTCGATGAAACTTTCAAGGAGATTCTAGGCTGACTGCCAATTCTTTATGTCGTGTGTTCATAACTTTTATAAACCGTGATTATTGTTAATAGTTGGTTGCTGGTGATTCGTTGGAACCAAGTAGAAAACCTTTGAATGCGTTAACAAAACAGTTGAACAACTACGTAGCTATTGTCCTGAAGAACGGGGTTGAATACAGAGGCACCATGGTCCGCTGTGACAGCCACATGAACCTGTTACTGGAGAAGGCTACGGAACGAGTGAAAGATAAACTAGTTGCCAACTATGGAAGCATTCTCCTCAGAGGAAACAACATCTTATACATCTGCACAGACGTGCCCAGAGAAAAATAAGTAGGCATTCAGGGTTTACTTGTTCAGTCTCGTGCTGTCAAGTTAGTTTTGGAATTCCCTGTAACATAGGTTAGGGCATCTTTCAGCGTGTCTTTCAGTCCATGTTTTCGTTGGAAAAAAGTTAGAACGTTTCGCAGGTCTCTTTCTAGAAGCTCCTCCGCGTTTGGGTGATTTGTGGAGACGCTTTGGGGCCAGTCTATTATGAGAATGTGCTGGTTCTGCATGAGAATAATATTGAAGGGGCTGAGGTCGCCGTGGATAAGGTGGGCGTCTCTGTAAGCTTTTCTCACGTTAGCCAGTATCTCGTCATAGACAGCTTGGGCGTCTGCCAGTTTCGGGTAATGGTAAAGTTCTGCACCGTCTATCATGCCCATGACCAGCACGTGGCGGGTCAGTTTGATGGGTTCTGGAACAGCTACTCCCTTTTGATATAGGAGCTTTAGGGCTTTGTATTCTTTTTTGGCTGCGATTCTGGACTGCTGGTGCCAGTCAGGCGTGTAGCTGTATTTGATTGTGTAGTTTCGTTTGAGTTTGGTTTTTTTGAAGCTTGTTCGTCCTAGGCGATGAAATTTGAGTGCCACCTGCTTTTCGTTTGGTGTGAGGGCTTCGTAGACGTCTGACTCTTTTCCAACGCCTAAGGGTTTACCGAAAGCTTCGATTATGTCCTCTTTTACGAGCGCGTTTATGGCTAGGGTGTCGTATCCTGCTGTTGTGAGGCTGTAGCCGGTGTATTGTCCCCGCCTGCCCTGCAGTAACCTCTTCCTTATGAGAAGTGGTATTCGATACTCTATTTCGGAAGACGAAAGCTCTGACTGCTTTTGGATAGCATCTGATGGCACATACTCATAATTTCTCATCTGCTGCTCGATGGCTTGCAGTAGCTGAAGGTCTTCAGGCTCAAGTTCACGGAACACTCGCACAGCAATATCAACCGCTGACATAACCATCAATTAATGGTGAGAGAGCACTTAAGGAGTTTACCGAGACCTTAACTTGGGAAAAGTGCCATGCTGTACTCGTCTCGGTATGCGCCGTTGACGTAGCTTTCTTTGCAGAGTTTTCCTTCTATCGTAAAGCCTGCTTTCTTGCCATTTTTGGCTGTGAACACGGTTTTCCACTCGTTTGGGTAACCCAAATTTGGTCCTCCAAGTTTGCCTGACTATTAACTAACAACAACTTTGACGATTTGCTGGATAAAACTTTACATCTCTTACAAAAAAGTCGGTGTTTGCCTTAGAAATTTCTGTGCGCTATCTACAAAATTTATATAGGTAACGTTTATTTTGGGGGCTGGCACACATATTTCTATATACGGTGATTTTGAATGGAAGAAAAAACAGATGAAATTAGATTGCCATTGATTGGCGAAAAAGCACCT
>CAZYJH010000215.1:0-2144 GCA_964647775.1 uncultured Candidatus Bathyarchaeia archaeon | reverse complement strand
AAACGCAACAGAACTCAGAGAAACAGACTGGTACCTAGAGCGAGGCGCTGGAATGACGGCAACATTGACTCTAGCAAACGAGAAGCTGGCATACACGTTATGTGACATGGGAAGCTATCTGAACAATTATGTCTCGGGCAACATTGAATTAGTCATACTGGTTGAGGCAGGACAGGAAACATTGAATGTTTACAGTGCAATAGCATGTGATCCGCAAAATCCCAGCTTATCACACGTACACTTTAATGAAGCAATGAAATTCATAAACTTCTTGGTCTCCGACGACGTTCAAGGCACACTCGCTAACTATGGTGTCGACGAATTCGGTCAAGCACTATTCAATCCTGCGGTTGATCTTCTTGAACACAACACAGACCCCACAATAGCAGGCTGGATTAGAGACGCTGCATTCATAGATGGCACAGAATGCCCACTAAACAAACGTTACAACGCTGGCGACCTAACATTCTTAACTGCTGTGGCGTCCTTAAATGCTATGATTTACCCATTACTAAAATGAGCGAATCTTAAGTGACAGCTAATATAGTGGATGGCGTAATCAAAGCATTCCAACTTATTTTTTCTCTTGACCCCGAAGTTTACAGAATCACTGGACTATCATTGTATGTATCGGGGTTAGCAGTGGTTCTAGCCACCCTTTGGAGCATACCCATCGCCACCGTATTAGGATTGAAGACGTTCAGAGGCAGAAAATTCATACGGGGCTCCTTTAGCGCATTTATAGGAATTCCCACAGTTGTACTTGGTCTGATATTTTATCTGATTTTTTCGCGTTCCGGTCCATTAGGATTTTTCGGACTGTTATACACGCCACTATTGATCAGCATCGGACAGGCTGTCCTCATAACACCCATTCTTATCAGCTTCATAACAAGCGCCATTGAAGCTATCGACATGGACCTCAGAGACTTAGCAAGGACGCTGGGATCAACAGAAATCCAAGCATCATTATCTATTCTCAGGGAGGCTTCTGGCGGCGTGATACTTGCTATTCTAGCAGGCTTCAACAGGGCATTCGCAGAGCTAGGTGTTGCAATGATGGTTGGAGGCAACATGTACAATAGAACACGGGTTTTAACTACGGCTATCGCATTGGAGACTGGCAAAGCAGAAATCGCGCAAAGTATCGCTTTAGGCGTCATACTCGTGGGCATCGTTTACGTCCTCAACATAACCATCAGCTACCTGAGGAAGCGGTAAACAATGGCAGAATTAATGGAATTACATAACATGTGGAAGTCCTTCGGAGCAGTGAACGCCCTTCAAAGCGTTAATCTAACAATTCCTCATGGAAAAATAACCGCATTGCTGGGACCAAGCGGGTCAGGAAAAACCACGCTTTTACGAATACTTGCAGGTCTGGATACTCCAACACGTGGCGAACTCTTTTACGGAAACACCCAGATTGCAGCTAACGAACAAAGTGTTCTTAGACAAAAAGCCACCTTAGTATTTCAGAAATCTGTATTCTTTCACACAACAGTCTACAATAACGTCGCGTTTGGTCTACAGCTAAAAGACGAGTTCTCTAAAGAAGAAATCAGCAACAAAGTCGGCGAAGCACTGGCACTAGTGAGGCTTGAAGGGGTTGAAAAGAGACAAGCAAAAAAGCTGTCTGGCGGAGAACAGCAAAGAGTGTCCCTTGCACGGGCATTAGTGTTAGACCGAGAGCTTCTGCTTCTAGATGAACCGACAGTTAATCTTGACCCCAAAAACGTTTCAATAATCGAAGAATCAATCCAACGCGTAAACCAGGAAAGGAACATAACCATAGTTCTAGCAACGCATAACATGTTTCAGGCAGAAACAATCAGCGAAAGAGTAGCCTTGCTTATTGACGGAACCATCAAACAAATTGGAACAAATCAGGATGTCTTCGGGAAATCAAACAAATTTTTGCAAAGTTTTGCTCGGCTCGAAAACGTTTTTTCAGGAACCGCCAAGCCCACCAAAGAGGGCGCATCAATTATTGAAGTTAATCAGCATCTAAAAATTGAGGCAGCCTTCAACAAGCACGGAAAAGTATCAGTTCATGTGAGACCTGAAGATATTCTGCTTTCAGCTGAATCACTGAAATCTAGTGCAAGAAACGTCTTCAAGGGAACAATTGTTGGAATCACAGA
>CAZYJH010000214.1:0-2196 GCA_964647775.1 uncultured Candidatus Bathyarchaeia archaeon | reverse complement strand
TCTCTCGTTTTGTTCTCTACTCTGCTGTTCTGTTCTGTGTGCTCTCTGCACTCTACTCTCTACTCTCCCAACAAAAAAGAAGAAAACAGTTAGTCAAAATTTCTTGACTAAAATGGGTTTCAAACAGTCAAGGATTCTTGACAAAAACGCTTTTATGAATTCTAACCGCTGATTTAAGTGGGTCTTTAAATGAAAAGGGGAACTAACAAGTTCCTAATCACTGTATTCGTTCTGTTGTTGGCTTTTTCTGTAGTTGCAACTCCTTTTTTGGCAATTGAGAAAGTGAATGCAGAGAATGGTGGTTCTTGGACAAATTTGGCTCCATTGCCATTGAGACAATTCATTTCCAACACGGATGTAGCCGCCTACACAGGCACTACGGTGTTGAATGGAAAGATATACTATATTGACCTAAATATGACTTTGAGATATGACCCTGAAACTAACAATTGGACCCAATTAGCTCCACTACCAGTTTACAATGGATGGGGGACTCTTGTGGCTTGCCAAAACAAAATTTACGTAATAGGTGACCCAACCCAAGTCTATGACCCAACCACAGACAGTTGGGAGAACAGAGCTCCACTGCCCTCAATAATAATGGAAATGCAAGCTAATGTTGTAGATAACAAAATCTACGTGATAAGCGGACAACCACTTGCGGGACTAGGTATTGTAAACCCTTTGAACACGAATTATGTTTATGACCCAATAATGGATTCATGGTCCGAAATGGCACCAATTCCTGTTCCAGTTATGGGCTACGCTTCTGCAGTTGTAGATAACAAAATCTACATTATCTCTGGGGGACATGAGGGAGGTCCAGACTATGAGCCAATAAATCTGGTTCAAATATTTGACCCAGCAACAAATCAGTGGACAAACGGCACATCCATCCCCATAGCCGTTAGCTCTGCGGGGGCTTGTGCAACCACTGGTGTGTCATTTCCAAAACGAATCTATGTTCTTGGTGGAGCCGATAATTATTATTATCACCATTCACAGCAGGGTTATGATTTTAATCAAGTATATGACCCAGAAACAGATACTTGGACAAATGCAACTGCTCTGCCGACTCCTCGTAAGGGATTTAATGCAGTTGTTATAAACGATGAGATATACGCAATTGGAGGCAGTGATAGAGACATTTACTTTACAGTAAACGAAAAGTATACTCCATCAGGTTACATCCCAGAGTTACCTTCATGGCTTCTCTTGCCATTGATTTTGATTGGAACAATAGTAGTAACATTCTACAGAAGGAAGCTAACAAGAAGTTCTAAGATTAACTAATCGAGGATTCCATGTTTTCCTTTCGTTTCTCAGATATTTGGCTATTAGTAGAGCTTCTTCGTTAATCAGTGTGTCAAGTGTTTGCTGTTTTCCATGTCTAATTCTTGGAATGTCAATCATGCGGTTGAAAAGATTGTTTAATCCTTCAGCTAAGCTGTCAGCTTCAGATTCGCAGAGGTGAATTCTCTTTCCCATTTTTAGTCGCATCATAAAATCTGTGACAACAACAAAATCTTTTTTCCGTAATTTCTGTCCTCTTTCAATTAGATAATCATCAATCAGGTATCGGTAAACGTCTTGAAGGTCACACACTAAACTTGGTTTTCCATGTTGTACGCTGTGCAGGAATCCTAAGTAAGGTTCGAGTTTAGTTTTAAGCAAAGCTTTGTGGATTCTGCATTTCAGGACATAGTAGCCGAAGTTGAAGACGTTGTTTATTCCGTCATAGGCTTTGTATCCTGTCCGTTTCTCTGGTCGGAGATGTTCTGGAAACAGCTTGAAAATTTCGTCGAAATAGTATCTAGCATGTTTTCCTTCGAGAGAAAGGTTAAATTTTAACTCGAACGCGCACACAATGGATTAAAAGACTGGAAAAACTGGAAGGCACCAACGTTCTGTTTCAAACGGTGTGAAACCGTTTTCATCTACACTCCATCGATTAATTGGGCAAATGTGAAAAATTGATTTCTGGAAAAATAACAAAAAAGGCGTTTAATTTAGTTGTTGCGGCTCATTTGTGAGATGAGGCTGACGTATTCTGCTATAACTTCTTGTCTAGCTTTCTTGTTTTTGACGTTATCGATTAGAGAACGCAGACGAAAAGCGCGACGTTTCATTTTGTCTCTACTCAAAGCAACCGCCCTGCTTCCTTTCTGTTCAAACAGCGGAGTGCGATTTTCACTT
>CAZYJH010000213.1:0-2223 GCA_964647775.1 uncultured Candidatus Bathyarchaeia archaeon | reverse complement strand
TCTTCAGTTCACTATTCAAAAGCAGTTCTATATCCATTCTCGTAACTGCCATCCTCTTCCTCTTTGCGTTCAACATAATTCAGCTTTTCGTTGCCAACCTTGCCCAGATTGAGCCATGGTTTATGCTATCTTACGGAGGGCAAATAATAGGAAACATATTGACTGTGCCTTACCCACTGCACAAGGTTGTAAGCAGCTTTGGTAATGGAGGCGGCGCAGGACCAGGCATAGGAGGAATATCTCTGACAACGTTCAATGTGCAAATCCCGGAAGGGCTGGCAATCATAGGAATTTACTTTATAGTCACAGCAATTTTGGGTTTGGTGCTCTTCGAAAGAAAGGAGTTCACAGGATAACTAACCACAAGAATTTGTAGACATACAGGAAGTCTGCTGGGGTTCATTTAAAAAAATAAAAAAATATGTAAGAGGCACTCAACTCTGAATAGCTACACGCGTGACAGCTTCGGCGTCTGGTTTAGGCTTCGTCGATGTACTTGTTGGCTTTAGGTATTTCTTCGGGCAGCCCTCGTCGTTTGCGTATGCCGGCTATGACTTCCATGGATATGCTTTCAGGAACTTTTTCCCAGTGGTCGAACTGTGTCTGCCAGAATGCGTGACCAGAAGTAGAGCTTCGCATGTCAGCGGAGAGACCGAAAGTCTCAGAGACTGGAATGTAGCCCGTGACGTTGGTTACAGGTCCCTTCTGCTCTGAAGAAATTACTCTTCCTCTCTTGCGGGTTATTAATCCTGTTACGTCGCCAACAAACTGGTGTGGAACCGAAACGCCGATCTTGTAGATGGGTTCGATGAGAACTGGCTTAGCCGTAAGGAATGAGCCCCAGAACGCCCGTTTCATTGCCGGCATAATCTGGGCTGGTCCACGGTGAACAGGGTCCTCGTGCAGCTTCGCATCCAACAGAGTTACTTTGACTCCTCTTATTGGCTCATCACATAGGGGACCATTTTTGGCTGCCCACCTGAAACCTGAATTAACCGTCTCCTTCACCTCTCTGAGGTATTGGATACCTTTAGTCATGTCCACCAGAATGTTTCTGTGCTCTTCCAGAGCCCACACGTTTTTAGCTTCATGAGCCGACCAGCCTGCCTCCTCACGTAAAGTGGTGTTTATCCGCTTGTTGCCCATTGCCTCAAACAGGGCACCCTTCTCCATCAAATCAACAACAGTCTGGTCAAGAGGCTCCACTTGAAGCCAGAATCTGCTGTGCTTGTTGGGGCTCTTCGCCATCGCCACTACACCCTGCGTAGATGCAGTTTCCCTGTAGACGACCAACGGCTGAGACGTGATAAGCTCTAAGCCTCCACCATACTCTTTGAGGAACTTGACGGCAATCTCAAGGTGGAGTTCACCCATTCCGCTGAGAAGATACTCGCCCGTTTCTTTGTTGATTTTGGTAACCAAGTTCGGGTCGTCAATGGATAAACGGTCCATCAGTTCGATGAGGCGCGGCAGCTCCCGTGGATGTTTAGGTTCTATGGCAATGGTGATGACCGGCTCGGAAACGTATTGGATGTTCTCGAAGGGAACCATAGCATCCTTATGGTCAACGCTTACAAGGGTTTCTCCTGCCCTAGCAAGGTCCAGTCCCAGCACCGCAGCTATGTTTCCGGCGCCTATCTTGCCGACAACCTCCCTGTATGCGCCCATATACATGGAGACCTGCTGAACACGGTAATCCTTCTTTGCGCCCACCAAATAAACTCGGTCGCCCTCGTTAATGCAACCCGAGAAGGCGCGTCCGGTAGCAACTAATCCTGCATGGGGGTCCATCATGGCTGACGTCAAACATACTACTGTGGGTCCATTCTCGTCACAGTTAATCATAGCCTTTCCAATCTCGGAGTCTGCCTCCCCCTTCCAGACTTTCGGAACACGATACTTCTGGGCAACTACTGGATTTGGAAGATTCAGAACCGCCATGTCCAAGATTGCAGTGTGCAACGGAACAGTTTCTGCAAGTTTTTCCTCGGTTCCATTATGGTAAGCATCCACGACGTCGCTGAACTTTATTCCCTTCTGCTGTGCCATGTCAAGCGTGAAGCCCCATTTGTGCAGTGCAGAGCCGAAGGCTACTGTTCCTTTGGTTGCGTCGACTTTCCAGTGTTCCTTCTGTTCTTTTTCTCCGTACAATGCAATCAGATTGTTGAAGTCCCTGATTATTCTGAGAAGTTTGGATTGTACTTGGTCTGTGTTAAGTTTCAG
>CAZYJH010000212.1:0-2259 GCA_964647775.1 uncultured Candidatus Bathyarchaeia archaeon | reverse complement strand
TTGTTAATTTAAGGTGTTCTTGAGGTTCCATTATGAAGCAGTACGATTTGATTTCTATTGGCACAGGCTCTGCGATGAGCGTTGTTGAGGCGATGATTAGCGAGAATCCGACGGTCAGAGTCGCCGTTATAGACAAGGATGAGCCGGGAGGCATCTGCCTAACAAGGGGCTGCATCCCCTCTAAGATTCTTCTTTACCCCGCAGAGTTGATTCGAACAATCGAGAAGGCGGGAACATTTGGAATCGACTCTGAAATAAAAAGCGTCAACTTCAAGGCTGTCATGGAAAGAATGAGAAACATAATCCACAGGGACATAAACAAGATCCGCCAAGGACTTTCCGAATCCAAGCATGTGGACTATTACCCTGAAGCCGCAGAGTTTGTTGCGCCCTACACGCTGAAGGTCGGAAACGAAACCATCACCGCCAAAATGATAATTCTGGGAACAGGCTCAAAACCCGCTGTGCCTCCCATAAAGGGAATCGAAAAAACTGGCTACTTCACCAGCGACACAATCCTCGCCATAAATGAACTGCCAAAAAGCATCATCATCGTGGGCGGCGGATACATAGCCGCAGAATACAGCCACTTCCTCTCATCCATGGGCGCGGAGGTCACGGTGGTCGGCAGAAACCCCCAGTTCATCCCCGAGGAGGAACCTGAGGTTTCCGCGTTAGCCAAACGGGAGCTTGGAAAACATGTGAAAATCCTCACTAACCATGAAGTCCAAGAGGCAAAAGTCTCCTCGGAAGGCAAGAAGATGCTTGTTGCAGTAGACCGGGAGACCCGCGAAACGTTGGAGGTAACGGCAGATGAACTGTTGATTGCCACTGGAAGAGCCTCCCTTTCAGATGTGCTTCATCCCGAAAAGGGGGGAATAAAAACTGACAGCCACGGATGGATTGTCGTTAACGAGTATCTGGAGACTTCGCAACGTAACGTTTGGGCTCTTGGAGACGCCAACGGCAAATACCCCTTCAAGCATGTAGCCAACTACGAAGCAAACGTCGTATACAACAACGCTGTGCTGAAACGGAAAGTGAAAGCTGATTACCATGCGGTGCCCCACGCCGTCTTTACTTATCCCGAAATCGCGTCAGTCGGCTTAGGCGAAAAGGCGGCAATCGAGAGGTTCGGCGAAAACAAGCTGCTGTTTGGACTTTACAGATACGAGGATACGGCAAAAGGGGAAGCCATGGACGCAAAGGACTGCTTCGCTAAAGTTATTGTGGAGCGGAGCAGCATGAAGATTCTTGGAGCCCACATCATAGGACCATACGCCTCTGTCCTCATCCACGAAATCATCCCCCTAATGTACACCCCTGACCAAAGCGGCAGACCCATACTCAATTCTATGCACATTCACCCCGCACTCAGCGAAGTCGTAGAACGAGCCTTCCATTCCCTACTGCCCCCAGAACACTACCACCACATACTCGAGCACTACTTCAAACTCCCTACCTAAAACCTGGGGCTTCAGAAAATAGAAGACTATTTGTGTTTGGCTGGGATGCGTGGAATACTGAATTTGTGTTCTATCTGTTTTCGGTAGAACATATTGTATACGCAGAAGGGTATGATCCGCTTGTCCGGAGTTGTGTAGTGTATGACGCAGTGGTGTGCCCGTTCCACATCGAAGGTGTAGGGATCCATAAAGGCCATGCATCCAATCAGCAGTAGCCTCCGCCTGATGACGCCAAGAGAATCATATGAGGGGTCAGTGTGTATCTTAACCAAAGTCTTCATCGCATTCAACAGACCCGCTTCCCGCTGCACCTTCATCCAGTCTAGAGAACGGAAAGAAGCAAACAGCAGCCTCAGATAAATTCCGATTTTGCCAACTTTCTTTTGCTCAATTAGGCTGTTGAGGGCATTAAGGTCAGCCATGAACTTTTCGTACTTCAGGAAACGGTTGATGGGCGTAAACTTGTCTTTTCCCTGTCTAGAAATCAGAATCCAGTTCCACAGTCCACAGTAGGGGGTGGGCGTAAATGGGGGCCATGCCTTGGACAAGAAACTGTTCATGACTTTTAGGGGCGGAACCATGACTGAAACAGGAAACATGTCCTCTTCTTTGATCATTCCGCCTGTCTGTTCTTCGATTCTTTGGGCAAGCAACGAATTGTCGATTCTGTCTTTTCTGGAAACATACTCGGAGGTTCTTCCCGTGAAGGACATCGGCTGAAAGACTATTCCTCTTATGATGTCCACGTTTTCTGCGGCGAATCTTATCATGTCGCCTACTTCGTTGTCGTTTA
>CAZYJH010000211.1:0-2261 GCA_964647775.1 uncultured Candidatus Bathyarchaeia archaeon | reverse complement strand
GATTCTTCACTCCAAGTCAACCATGAAACTTTTGTTTCCGTCAACAGAAAAGCCTCGTTAACCCTTTTTGCATCAAAACTTAACTTAACATGGTGTCTTGGCGGCTAAATAGTTTGACCATTCCACGTTTCAGGTTGTTGCCGCGAGTTTGCTGTGAACAAAAAAGGGGGAGGAAGAGGCAGTTTATTCCTTGAGGAGAGCTGTTAGATTAGCAGAGTTATGTCCGCGTCTGCGGCTATGTCAAGGAAGGCGGCTGCCCCTGCGATCTGGTCAACCTCGGGAATCAAAGTGTCTTTTGTCACTCCGAACATCTCCATGGTGGGGCTGCAGGCATAGATTTTGACGTTTCCCGACGCCTTCATCCGTTTAAGCATCTCGTAGGGCGTGGGGTAATTCATTTCTTTCAGTTTTGTTTTTAGCATTTCCTCGTATTGCTTGTAGGTTTCGGGGAGTCCAGCCTGTTCCATGGCTCCCTTCTTGAGCATGTTTAGACCCCAGAAAGTGAAGTAGAGGTGGGTCTCTATGTCCATGGCTGCTGCAGTGGAACCTAGCGTGAAGGCAGATAGGAGTTTGTCTATGGTTCCGCTGTGGATGATTAGGGCAAGTTTTTTTTGTTTGGTCATAAAAGTTTCACCCTTTGTGTGGTATAACATCTCTGTTATAACGCTGTTATAAATTTTTTGTAATCTGTTTTTTATGTTTTTATGGCTTTGCTGGCTGCACCATAAAGCTTATAAAATACACATGAATACATATTCATATGAAGTTTATCTCAACTAAGTGTATGAGTCACTAAAAAGGAGAAAAACCGAAATGCTGAGAAACACCGCAGAAGAAAGGACAAAGGAAGCACCATTTCAGTTGTTCTTCCTAAAAAACGATGAAACCAAAAACGTTGAGGTTACAGAAGCCAACAAAATAGATTCTGAAGAAGTGAAAAGACGCCTTGAACAAGGAGAATCCGTATTCATAACACGGAAAAGAGAACAGAAAACAGATATGGGATTCATCACCTATGAACTAGCAAGAGAGCCCTGGTATCTTATTCGCAGCTAAAAAAAGGGGAAGGCAAAACAAGATGGTGCTAAGAAATATTGTTCAAATCGATGAAAAGAAATGTAACGGTTGCGGCTTATGCATTCCCTCCTGCGCTGAGGGAGCCCTCCAGATAGTAAATGGAAAAGCCCGACTCGTCAAGGACGTATACTGTGACGGCTTAGGAGCATGCCTCGGAGAATGCCCCCAAGACGCCATAACCATAATACAGCGAGAAGCAGCAGAATTTGACAAGGAAGCAGCAGAAGAACACGTCGGAAAAAGTCATTCAGTTCCAGCAGCCAACAGCAATCAGGCAGCCTGTCCGTCAGTAAAGGTGATGCAGCTCAAAAGTGAACCAACAGTGAAGCTTCCAGAAAAGAGGCAGTCAAGGATATCCAATTGGCCATATCAACTGAAACTGTTGCCGCCTAACGCTCCTTTCTTCGAAAACGCTGACTTGTTGATAGCCGCTGACTGTGTGCCCTTTGCGTACGCAGATTTTCATGAAGACATGCTTAAGGACAGAATTCTTGCTATTGGATGCTCAAAACTTGATGACGTGAATCTCTACAGAAACAAGCTGGCTGCAATCTTTCGGAGCAACAACATACGAAGCGTTACAATAGCCACTATGGAGGTTCCATGCTGCTTCGGCTTAAAGCGTCTCGTCCAGGAAGCCCTAGAACTTTCGGGAAAGAAGGTTCCTTTGAGGCAGGAAACCATCAGTGTAAAAGGAGAAAAAATATCGTAAAAGAGGGAAAAAAAATATGGTAGATTCTAGTTCAGAAAGTTGTCCGGGAATCAAAAAGTTCCTTCGACCTAAACCAGAATATATTCAATGCCCCAACTGCGCTGGAAGCGTAGAGATTTGGAGCGACGAAGACACTGCAGTCTGCGACATATGCGGCAAAGAAGTACGCAGACCAGAAAAGGAGGCATCATGTCTTGATTGGTGCGAATTCGCGGACAAATGCAGAGAAATCATCAACCGCAAAAAACATTAACAACAGAACCACTTTCTGCTTTCACGGTTTTTCAGGAAAAAATACTGTTTTCAACAATGTACCTCTATTAGGCTCCTAATATGCGGCGGTGCTTGGTTAGCCGCTTTCTGCAGATTACAATCAGCGCGGTTGTTGCAAGAAGCAGAGGCAGGATAGTCCCTGAGGGAAACTCTGGAATTGGTGGGGTTGATGAGTTTTGAACTTGGAACTGAATTGGAA
>CAZYJH010000210.1:0-2280 GCA_964647775.1 uncultured Candidatus Bathyarchaeia archaeon | reverse complement strand
TAACCTGTTGGAACTCTACATATTGCTGAGCGGGATTATAGTCCACAAACTGGTAATTCTGCGATTCAAGTTGCCAGTATCTGTCTTCAATGGTTGAAGGTGCCAAGTTAGTAGCAAGTCTCAACTTAGCGTAAGTGGCTGTAAGGGCTACATCCACCGTGATTGTCACACGTAACTCCGAACCCGCAAATAGTGGAACATATTCGTTGATTTCTCCTGTTTGCAAATCAATCTCTTGAATGAGCTGTCCTGTCTTCAAATCTTCCACTCGATAGTTTACGATCCAATCTCCCTCACCAACAGCATGAACGGGTATCATCATTGATCCAACAACTAAAAATAGAAAAAGGCATAACCCCATTAGTTTTATTCTCAAATCACTTCTCTCCGACATTCAGTAATGTCAACATATACAAATTCGAAATGAATATAACGTTTGTGCTGTTTTTGCCAAATTCGTAAGTATGCATGAATGAGCTATAACAACCCTGAGAAGACTTGATTTGCTTGCGGAATGGTTCAACTTTTATTGTCTGATATGTCCTCTGCCTAGGATAAAGAATTTTGTTGTTGTCAAGTGCTGGGCGCTCATGGGTCCTCTTGCATGCAGTTTCTGGGTGCTAATTCCGATTTCTGCCCCTAACCCAAACTGGTTGCCGTCCGTGAAGCGCGTGGAAGCGTTCCAGTAAACGGCTGCAGCGTCAATTTCGCGTATAAACTTCAATGCTTTGTTGAAGTCTGCTGTTAAGATAGACTCCGAGTGCATGGTGCCATACTTGTTTATGTGCGCGATTGCCTCGTCTATGCCTTCCACTATTTTGATGGCAATGATCAGGTCCAGATATTCGGTTCCCCAGTCCTCTTCAACGGCTGGCTTCAGGTTCGGAAGCAACTGCATAGTCTTCTTGCATGCTCGTACTTCGACGCCCTTCAGGTTGAGGGCAGAAACCACCTTCGGCAAAAACTGTTTAGCAACATTCTTGTGAACCAGAAGCTTCTCCGTGGCGTTGCATGTGCCGGGTCTCTGGCATTTAGCGTTTATCACAATGTCTATTGCCCTTGTTAGGTCAGCGTCCTCTTCCACGTAGATGTGACAGTTTCCTGTTCCTGTTTCGATGACTGGAACCGTGGACTTTTCCACTACCGTCTTTATCAGGTTGGCTCCTCCCCGCGGAATCAGCACATCAATGTAGTCTCTCATCTTCATAAGCTGCTCAGCGTAGCTTCTTTCGGTTACGGGAACAACCTGTATGATGTCTTTGGTTAATCCTGTCTCTTCCAGTGCGGCTCTCAACGCGTTTCCTATTGCCATGTTCGAGTTTATGGCATCTGAGCCTCCCCTCAGGATTATCGCGTTTCCAGATTTTATGCACAGCCCAGACGCTTCTGATGTGACGTCGGGTCTGGACTCGTAGATGATTCCGATTACGCCAAGGGGCACACGGAGCTGGCCAATGATTAAGCCGTTTGGTCGAGTCCATGTCTTCACGATTTCGTTAAGCGGATCAGGCATCTCAGCCACTTCCCTCAAGGTGGACGCCATGCTGGTTACTCGGCGCTTGTCCAGAATCAGCCTGTCAATAAGCGCCTCTTTCACGCCTCTGGCTCGGGCAGCTTCCACGTCCTTCTGGTTTGCGGCTAGGATTTCGTTGCAGTTCCTTTCAAGGGAGTCTGCCATGCCGAGGAGTGCCTTGTTTCTCTGTCCAGTGGAAGTTTTTGCCAGCTGTGTTGAGGCAATTTTTGCTTTTTTGCAGATTTCTTCTATCATCTTTTTTCACTCTATGATGTGTATGTTTTTTCGGGCAATAATTTCTTTGCGTCTGATGTACCCGAGGGCTTTCGGGATTTGGTTCGTCTTCAGCCCTTTAATCATGCTTATTTCGCCGCTGTTATAGTTCGGGTTGCCCTTCGCGAACTCGACGCCATCCTGGTCTACTAGGCTGATCACGTCTCCCTCATTGAAGGTTCCAGTGAGTTGGACGACGCCCACAGGGAGAAGGCTGGCGCCCTTCAGTATCGCCTTTTTTGCGCCCTCATTCACGACAATCTGCCCCTTTACTGAGGCGCCGTAGGCTATCCACCGTTTTATTTGCGGCAGCCGCTTCTGTGGCTTGAAAAGGGTTCCTGCCTGTTTTCCCGCAAGTATGTCAAGTATCACATTTTCCTGATTGCTGTTGGCTATCACTAGGGGCACGCCGCTGGAGGTGGCGATTTCTGCGGCTCGGAGTTTTGTTTTCATGCCGCCTCTGCCCAGTCTGCTTTTTCCCTCTATTTCGCATT
>CAZYJH010000209.1:0-2429 GCA_964647775.1 uncultured Candidatus Bathyarchaeia archaeon | reverse complement strand
GAACGAACTTGAAAAAGAAAAACAGTCTATCCTCGCTTTCATGGATGAAATTGAAATGAAAAAACGTGCAGTTTTCATGGAGGCTTTCAACAAGATTGACAGCAGCTTCAGAGGATACTTCACCAAGTTAACGGGCGGCGGCGAAGCTGCGCTGATACTTGAGAATCCTGAAGATCCCTTCGCTGGAGGAATGGACATGAATGTTCAGTTTAGAAACAAAGCCGCCATCCTCGTAAGCGGAGCCAGCAGCGGCGAGAGGTCTGTGTCTGCTGTCGCATTCATTTTTGCTCTGCAGGACTTCATGCCCGCAGCTTTCTACCTGTTCGATGAAATCGACGCTCACCTTGACCCCTTCCACGTGTCTAGGCTAGGGGACCTTCTTGCTGAGGAATCCATGAAGTCCCAGTTTGTTGTTATCACATTGAAGCCGGAGATGGTCAGCAAGGCAAAGAAAGTGTGGGGAATCTATGAGCGTAACGGATACTCTCATGTTGTCTCAGCCAAAATTAAGGAGGTTGCATGATGCCGCAGTCTACGGAGAAGCCCTTCTATTTTTATCCGCCATTGAGTATACTGTTTGAGATTCATAGATTAGAGAAGGTGATGCCTTGGGACGTCAACATTGCCTTTCTTCTAAAAACTTTCTTGGAGGAGATGGAGCACCGAGGAGAAGTAGACTTCAGAGCCTCAGGCGTTGCGTTAGAGTCATCTACTACCATCTACTTGATGAAAACTAAGCTCCTGCTAAAACTTGAGGAGCCTCCACCACCACCAAAAACCCAGCAGGAGTTCGTTCCTCCGCCGATGTTCCTTCCTCTCCGCTACGAATTATCTTCAACCACACTAGAAAACCTGATAGATGTGCTAGATGAAGTGCTGAAAGGCGAAAGCATGCGCCCTCTACCAATGCCTCAGCCAATCTTACCTGCCCCTGAGATTCTCCCTCCCGTTGACCTCTATCTGATGGAAATCGACAAACACATGAAAATCATTTACGCCCAGCTCCTCCAACTTGCAAGAGATGGGGAGCTGATAGCATTCTCCAAGCTTGTTGCTGGACTAGAAAGGATTGAGGCAATCAAAACATTCATAATTCTCCTGTTTCTTGCCCAGAGAGGAAAGATAGGGTTATGGCAGGAGGAAGAGATAGAAGAACTGTACATAACCGTCACAGGAGACCCTGCCTTTGAAGGAAAACGAACAGAACCCATCTGACGAACTTAAACAGAAGAAGATGAAACAGAGATTAGCCTTACTGGAGGCAGGGCTCTACGTGGCTGGGCGCCCCCTTGACCTGAAGACGTTAGCAAATGTAGTTGGAACCCGTTCCAAAAAAAAGATTAGAAAACTCGCAAGAACCTTGGTTGAGAATTACAGGAACCGAGACACAGCCATTGAGGTTCTTGAACTGGAGGGCGAACGGTTCGTTATGCAACTGAAAGCCGATTACACAGGTAATGTCAGAAAGTTAGCCACAAGACCACTTCTTTCTGCGGGTCCACTGAAAACCTTATCGTACATTGCGTTCAGGCAGCCGATTCCTCAGATACAAGTAATCGATGTTAGAGGTCACCACTCCTACGGTCACCTCAGAGAACTGGAAGAGATGGATCTTATCGTCCGCGAAGGAATTGGAAGAAAAAAAATGATAAAAACAACAGAGTATTTCGCTGATTTCTTTGGTTTAAGCCACGACCTGCGAACCATGAAGCGGCAACTTAAAAGCGTGTTCCAAGAGTTCGAGAAGCCAGAAACAGAGGAAAAGACGAGCCAAGAGGAATAGGCCATAAAGATAAGCTTATATGTCGAGTTTTGCTAGTCTCATCGATATCTATTGAGATGATAAGCTTGTCAGTATGGCACGGAGATCAACATAAACGCAAAGATTCAGGCGGCAGGAAAAGAGCCAACCGAAAGAAAAGAAGATACGAGAAAGGATACTTTGCAGCAGAAACAGCTCTGGGCAAACCGAAGAGCAGAATTGTTCGGAAGCATGGAGGTAACGAGAAGGTTCGACTTTTGGCAGTTAACCAAGTAAACATCTCTGATGCTTCTGGAAAAACTTCAAAAGTAGAGATAATTCGGGTAATAAAGAACCCCGCTAACGTGGACTACGACCGAAGAGGCGTAATCACAAAAGGAACAATGATCGCAACGTCCCTGGGAACAGCACGCATAACATCCCGCCCAGGACAAGACGGCGTCGTAAATGCGATTCTTGTCTCCAAAGAGGGCGCCTAACAGACCAGTCTATCTGCGTAGGCTAGAAAGTTCTTCCGCAATCTTCTTCAAAGTTTTATCTTTAGATTCCATTTTTGGAATAACAACTAGCCCAGTTTTTAGCCATGGAGAGCTTGGATGCGCAGCGTCAGAAACTACTTCAGGTTGCAGACCCAACCTTTTTGCTGCTCTTTGAATCTCCTCCAGTT
>CAZYJH010000208.1:0-2451 GCA_964647775.1 uncultured Candidatus Bathyarchaeia archaeon | reverse complement strand
TGTTTTTCTGGCTGTCCGAAAGTTGGGTATGCCATAAACGTAGCAGCTTTCGTTTTTCCAGCAGGCGCCATCATGACGAGGCAAATACCAGATTAAACCTGCGCTGTCCAGGGGATTAAGAATCGTGCCCGTCACAGAGTTGGGCGCAGAATCGTGAGAACCATCAACCGCTAAAACAGGAATCCCCGCATCCTTCAGCCTCCGAAAGTTGCCTATAGCCACTTCAAGCGTGGAGTTTGAGGGGCGGGCATGCTCAAAGATGTCCCCCGCGATTATCATGAAGTCAGGCTTCAGCTCGATTGTTTTGTCCACCAGCTCCCCGAAGACGTTGTTGAAGTCTCTGCGGCGCACATCCAGATTGTACTGGGCGTAGCCTAGATGCAGGTCAGCGGCGTGGACAAAACTGAAGGGCTTCATGTCCGTTTCTTTCTCCTCTTTTCTTCCCCTTAACTCGTAAACCTTAGTTGCTTCAGTTGCTTTTATAGATTAAAGTCAACAGCGTGAATAACTTTTGATGCTTGGAAGCAGTTTCTGTTCAGTCAACATTCATATTAGGAGCCTAATAGAGGTACATTGTTGAAAACAGTCTTTTTTCAGAAAAACACAAAGACAACAAAAACTGTTTTCATGAAAAGATGTTTTGGTGCGGCTGCCGGGATTTGAACCCGGGTACCCGGCTTGGGAAGCCGGGGTCCTACCTAGCTAGACTACAGCCGCCACCATCCCTTATCCAGCTGCCGTTTAAATCGTTTTAGTCTTGCTTTTTCTGCCGTCTTTCTTGTGTTGCTTGTTCTGCTGAGGCATAAACAGTTAGCCAAAAAGTTGATTGTTCAACAGTCTCACTTACGAAACAAGGTATGGAAAATGTTTTAAGAAGTATGACGCTATGAATCTGAGGTGAATTAGTTGATTATTACAAGCTTCAAACCTTACGGGGTTATTAGGGGTCTTCTTCATGAGGGAGACAAAATCGGTGTCGTATCCTGTAACTCCTGTGCACGGGCTTGCGAAACAGGGGGACACGAAAAGATGTGCGAAATGGCTGAACGCCTAAGAAAGGACGGGTTTGCCGTGGTTGACGAGGACCTGATTCCCATGTGCTGCAACCTCGATTTGGTGAAAAAACCCGAATACGCTGGCGATATTCTGATTGTTCTGGCTTGCGACGCAGGAGTTTACACGCTAAACAAGCTTTTGCCTGAAAAAAAGACTGTAGCCGCCCTGAACACGATGGGTCTTGGAGCCCGAGACAAAAAAGGCAGCATATACATAATGAAAAGGTTTTGAGAAGTATCCCACTACGAAAACTTGGTGAATTGAATGATTGTTACAAGTTCCAAACCTTACGGAATTATTAGGGGTCTACTTGAAGAGGGAGACAAGATCGGTGTTGTGTCCTGCAACTCCTGTGTAAGAGCCTGTGAAACGGGCGGACGTGAACCAATGGACCATATGGCTGACCGATTAAGAAATGATGGGTTTGCCGTGGTTGACGAGGACCTGATTCCTATGTGTTGTGACCTTGATTTGGTGAGGAAGCCAAATTACGACGGAGACATTCTGATTGTTTTGGCTTGCGACGCAGGCGTTGATACACTAAAAAAGCTCTTTCCTAAAAAAACTGTCGTAGCTGCCCTAGATACGATGGGTCTTGGGGCTCGAGATGGAAAAGGCACCATCTATCTGATTAAGAGGTTCTAAGAACCACCAAATCGTGAAAAGGCTTCTAGCTCTTGGCGGCTCTTCTCAGCGCTTCGATTACGTTCTCTTTTCCCATGGCTAAAATGTATGGTCCAAGTCTGGGTCCTTGATGCACCCCCAAAAGAATCCTGTAAACAGTTTTGAAGAACTTTCCAGGCTTGATGCTGTTGTCTCTTGCGATGTTGAAGACGGCACTCTGAATCTCGTCCTCATTCGCTTCTGATTGCAATACTTGGATGAGTTCCTCGACTGCACGTTTTTCTGTTTCAGTCAGTTCTACGGCTTTCTCCTTGATTTCCGTGAAGTCCTTTGACCAGTTTAGGGCGTAGCCGATTCGCTGCTTCAGGTCATCTGACACGCCCGTTTTTCCGTAGCCGTAACCTTGAAGCTTCTCCATTACGAAATCGACCTCTGAATCTTCCGGAGCAACTTTAGCTAGGAACGTGAGGAGATTGTAGGGCACATGCTCGCCAGGCTTAGATGGCGTATTGAAGAGCATACAATACTTGTAGAGTCCAGACAGTTTAGCCTGCTCTTTTTTGTCTGAAACAGGTTTCTTTCCGAAGTAGATGTCCTCCAGCTCATCAAGCTCATTCATGTATTGCGGGATGTCGGTGACTGAGAGGCTTCGGGCGCCAACAAACCGCTTCAAGGTCAGCAGCAGAAGAGACTGAGGCGAACCGTACCTGAACCAGACCTGCGGAGTGAAAACGTTTCCAGCCGATTTGCTGATCTTTTTTCCGCTCTTAT
>CAZYJH010000207.1:0-2462 GCA_964647775.1 uncultured Candidatus Bathyarchaeia archaeon | reverse complement strand
GTTAAACCACGCTCCGTTTCCGGTGCTAGTGTGGTCTTCGGCCACGTGAACCCGGAAAAGCTGGCAATCACTTAACATTTTTCACACAGTAACAATCAGCAACTAACTTTGCCGGCAGAGTTGAACCGAAAAATTTGAAACCACATTATTCGCGTCTTATTCAACTGGAACCGATGAGCTGATCTTTGCGTAATTATCGGATTAACATGTTCAGAAAACATTTCTTGGAAATACTCAAAACTTATTACACACCTCGTGCTTTTTGAGGAAGAGTGGATGTAGATGATTCCCCAACTTGCAGGCTTGTTCGGCGGCGGAGACAATATTGTCTCGTTAATCTTTCAGCTGGTATTCACTGGTATCTTCGTCGTTTTCATGTTTTACGGTCAGCGCGTCCAGATGATGGTGATGCTCAGGGAAGTTGAAACCCATCTGCGCCGTCTTAGGTCCATGAGGGACGATGGTCGGAAGGTAGCCATGGAGACGATAAAGAATATAGGGAAACCCGTAGGAGACCCCACCGAGAGGATTGACCAGTTTATGGAGTACATAGCCATAACTCCTCAGAGCATGGATCCTTCTGGCATAGTCTGGAAGTTGGAGCATGTCCTTGACGTTAGAGACGTCCGCTTCAAAGATGAAGTAAAACTTATGGCGCCAGAAGCAGATGAGACACAACTGAACAATCTAGAGAACACCTTGGAGGCTGCCATGGCACTGCACATGATATACAAGATTATTCGACACTTCTATCTCTTGGGCAAAAAAACGTTAAGCCTCTACGTCATCATGCAAATCCAGATGGTTCTGCCCCTAATCATGCAACAAGCAGAAGCCTATGCCCAAGCATTACGAGCTTTCTCTGTCGGTCAACCCATAGGCGACGGCGCTGGACCTCTAGTAGCCGCCAAACTAATGAATGGACACAAAATACGAGATGTAGCTAAGGACATGGTTGCAGCTGAAGTGCCCATAGACGGTCGAACAGCCTATGTCCTGAAGGCTAAAGGTCCAGGAGGAAACGTTGGCAAACCTGGAGACGGCATAAGAAACATCATAGATGAGAAAAAAGGCAAGATCTCCACAATCATCATGATAGATGCGGCGCTGAAACTTGAAGGAGAAAAACCCGGGGAAATAGCGGAAGGAGTAGGCGCTGCCATCGGCGGACCAGGAGTCGAACAGTTCAAAATAGAGGATGCAATACTCAAAAACAAGATTCCTGTGAACGCAATCATCATCAAGCAGGACCTCGGAGACGCAGTTTCGCCGATGCGAAAAGAAATTTTCGACGCAGCTGACCCTGTGATCGCGAGGATAAAGCGTTTGATCTCGGAAAGAACCAAGAAGGGCGACAATGTCATAATAGCGGGAATCGGAAACACGATAGGAATTGGACAGTAGGTGAAAAAGATGACTGACAATGTTGAACCGGTTAAACGGATTTCTCCTTTTCTTCTTGTGATAATACTCATAGTGTTCATTCTGTCATTGAGTGCACTATTTATGGCAGTGCAGTCCATTGCGGACCAAACTGACATCATGAACTCATACTCATTTTTGGCTATAGGCTTCTTCGGATTAGCCATATCAGTGTACATGCTGCTGCAGACGAAAGGAAAACCTACGCATGTATCCTTCGAGTTGCCACGAGTGCTAACTACGTTGGAGTGTCCGAAATGTGACTTCAAAAGCATCAGAGACTTTCAGATAGACGACTACATCTTCAAAGAGACAGGACCCTGCCAGAAATGCAACGAAACAATGAAAATAACCGCAATCTACCGCGAGGCTAAGAAGAAGCAAAGCTGACCATTCAGGTTAGCACAACACAGCCGTCTTTCACTATCATAATCGTGTATTCTGCTTGTGCCACAGGCTTTCTGCTTGCTTCAACAAAAACGGGGTAACTTATCACCGATTTGGACGAAAGAAGTTCAGCGAAGGCGTTTTTGTAGCTGCTGGAGGACATAAATTTGTTTAGCCACCTTTCAGTGAAGGGCAGGGTCAGAAAATTGTTTTTGATGTACTTCAGAATCTTTTTAGAGTAAGGGTTCTTCAGGGACTTGTGTTTTGAGTAACGGAAGATGTGGGCTTCCGGCAAGTTGTCAACTCTGCCTGCGGCGTTCGCAACTGTTACGAAGGGTTCAACCCCGTAGACTTCGCCCTCCTTTACTCGGGATGTGGAGAGGTTGAAGGCGTTGGGCAGAGACTTTCCCGCGTGTATTATGTATCGTCTGATTAGGTGCCCAGTCAGGTTTGAGACTGGCTTGAATCCGCGTGCCTTGATGGTTTTCTGAATCGTTGAGCCGAAACGTGCCATGGATAATCCGGGTCGAAGTATCTCCACAGCCTTTTCCAGAGCCTCCTCCGCCGTGTTAACCATGTCAACGTATTCTGGGTCAAAGCAGACGGTCGTTGCCGTGTCAGCTATGTAGCCGTCAACATGAACGCCGATGTCC
>CAZYJH010000206.1:0-2469 GCA_964647775.1 uncultured Candidatus Bathyarchaeia archaeon | reverse complement strand
GAGACAGAGGATTGTTCAACCCCCCTTGATACTTGAAGTTCATGACAAATAACTTAACAGTATCGTATTATAGTAAGGTATATATGAATTGCTGTTGTTAGCCTTTCGTCAAGGTGTTTTCATGAGAAACATACTTGTTAACGATTCGAAACGGATGCCTCTTGAGAAGCAGCCGATCGAAATTGTGGAAAGGAAAGGTGTCGGTCATCCTGACTCCATGTGTGACGCCATAATGGACCAGGTTTCGGTGGAGCTGAGCAAAGTCTACCTGAAGAAGTTCGACACCATACTACATCATAACGCTGACAAGTCTTTGCTGGTTGCAGGCAATGTTGAATGCAAATTTGGGGGCGGAGTTGTTAATGATCCTATGTTGCTTATTTTCGGTGACAGGGCAACCACCGAGTTTAATGGCGAAGTTATTCCTGTTGAGGAGATTGCCATCAAGACCGCGAAGGATTGGTTGCGTAAGAATCTCAGGTTTGTTGACCCTGACAAGCATATGCGGTATCAGGTGGAGCTGAAGCCTGGTTCTCAGGGGCTTACTGACATCTTCAAGAGGGGGACGTGTATGATGGGCGCTAACGACACTTCCGCTGCTGTGGGCTACGCGCCTATGACCCGCACAGAAAACATGGTTTTGAATACTGAGCGTTACGTTAACTCTAAGGAGTTCAAGAAGCGGTTCCCTGAGGCTGGAGAAGACGTTAAGGTTATGGGCTACAAGAACGGCGATACACTGAATTTGACCGTTGCCGTGGCTTTTGTTGACCGTTTCGTTGACAGCGAAAAAGATTACATGCGGAAAAAAGCTGACATTCAAACGGATGTGCAGGAGTTCACGAACGCCAAAAACGCCTTCAAGAAAGTTAACGTTTACGTTAACACTTTGGATGTTGAGGGACGGGGCGTAGACGGCGTCTTCTTAACTGTTTTAGGCACATGCGCGGATGGCGCAGATTCTGGTCAGGTCGGAAGAGGCAACAAAGTCAACGGCGTAATCTCCTTGAATCGTCCCATAGGCACTGAGGCGGCGGCGGGAAAGAACCCAGTCAGCCACGTCGGAAAAATCTACAACGCACTATCTCACCAGATAGCCAGAAGCATCTGCAAGGAAGTCCCCGAAGTTGCGGAGACCTGTGTTTGGCTTCTCAGCCAGATCGGAAAGCCGATTGATCAGCCGGCAATCGCTGCGGCTCAGGTGGTCATGAATGATGGCTGCTCCCTTAAGTCGGTGCAGGGCAGAATAACTGAAGTAATCGACGCTGAGCTAGCGGAAATAAACGGCTTCTGCGAAAAACTGACGTACGGAAAAATTTCAGTCTGGTAAAAACACCAGATTCTTTCCATCTTTTCCTTTTTTGTTCTTGCTCGTTTTTACGAGAAAAGACTGTTTTCAACAATGTACCTCTAATAGGCTCCTAATATGCGGATTTGTTTGCGCCAGTTTGGCGTTCATGCCAGAACTATTTAGGAAGGAAGAGTTTTGGTCGGGAGGGCGGGATTTGAACCTGCGACAATCCGGTGTCTGTACGCTTGATAGGCTAAATGATGCCCACCATACAGGTAGACGTCTACAGCGTCTCCGTCAGCCCCGATACGCGGCTGGCTCGGAAGCTCTACCAAGCTGAGCTACCTCCCGACAGACCATAACAACGAAAAATCACAATTTATGCGTTTCGTTAACGCCTCACCAGCGCAACGCTGAAGAAGGCATCCAAAAGTAAAATATTTGAACAGTCAAGGTTATAGTAGCACATTCACTGTCCCAATTAACTGTGCAGGTGAAAAAAATGAAACGTGAACAAATTCATGAAATTTTGTCAAACTATGACCCAAAGGAAGTTAAGATTGGAGTGCTTGGCTCTCACTCTGCCCTAGAGATGGGTCACGGCGCCAAACAGGAAGGATTCGAGGTGGTTGTGGTTTGCCAGAAGGGAAGAGAAAAAACATACACCAAACACTACCGAAACCTCTTCGACCACGTGCTGCTGCTGGACAAATTCGTTGACATAATCAAAGAAGAAAACCAGCAAAAACTGCGGCGACTAAACACCATATTCGTGCCAAACAGGTCCTTCTCAGTCTACACAGGCTACGACAACATCGAACAGAAATTCAAGGTTCCCCTCCTAGGAAACAGATACATGCTCAGAAGCGAAGAAAGAAACGTGCCCAACAACCAGTACGACCTGATTATACGCGCAGGACTGAACCTGCCCAAACTTTTCAAGTCGCCAGAAGAAATCGACCGACTAGCAATAGTGAAGGTTCCTGAGAAAACAAGAAGCATAGAACGCGCCTTCTTTTACGCCTCGTCCCCAGAGGAATTCAAGAAAAGAGCAGAAGAACGAATACGGAAAGGAATAATCGACCCCGAAGACCTGAAAGAAGCAATCATAGAAGAGTACATCGTCGGAGCCAAATTCAACGCCAACTACTTCTGGTCCCCAATAACAGACGAAATAG
>CAZYJH010000205.1:0-2472 GCA_964647775.1 uncultured Candidatus Bathyarchaeia archaeon | reverse complement strand
TGTTTGCTTTGCTGTGCCCGGCGTTCTGGGGCTTGAACAACGTTTTCTACAAGTTTCTTATGACCAAAAAGTTTCGCGGCTACTTTCCCCTGCTCTCCTTTATGGGTTTCATAGACATGATGTTTGCTGTTATCCTAGGTTTGGTTGGTCCTGCCAGCTTCGTTTTTCCGTATGCCCTTTTTGCTATGCTGGTTGGTCTCCTGCCGCTTTTGGCGTTCTGGTTCTACTCTAAAGCGCTTGTGGTTGAGGAGATATCGAGGATAACGCCGCTGTTCCAGTTTGTGCCCATCTTTGTTGTCTTGCTGTCCGCAGTTTTTTTGAACGAAATCTTGACTGCGCAACGTTACTTGGGCGTCGCCATCATCATAGCTGCATCGATACTGATTTCGTACAGAACCTCAAAAACTGGCGGGGCGTTGTCTTCTGCGCTTAAGTTTATGATGCCCTTCACGTTGGTTCTTGCTGTGCATTCGATTCTGGAAAAGTTTCTGTTAGCCTACATGGGCTTTTGGTCAGTGTTTTTCTGGAATCTGTTGGGTGCCTTCCTTGGCATCCTGTTCATGATGGTTTTTTCTAAGCCGCGCAGAGAATTCACTGAAGCCGTGCAGACTGTTGGAAAAAGAGCCTTTTTTGTGGTGTTTGTGGGCGAGGGCGTGTACTTTTTGGGCACAATATGCTGGCTAATCGCCGCGTCTATGGGCTACGTGTCTTTGGTCTCCGCCTTTGCAGGCTTACAGCCCTTCTTCGTTTTCATCTACGTGATAATTTCCAGCCTGTTCCTGCCCCAGCACCTCAAAGAAGAAATGAGCAGAGGCGTAATTGTGCTGAAAGTTTCTGCAATAGCTTTGATGGTGGCGGGAACTTGGTTAATAAGCGTGTGACCTTGTAGACGTTCTGCGAACCTTCAAGGTTACCTAAGGTTGCTTGTTTATTTTCTTTTGACGGCTACAGCTATTGCCGACAGCACAATCAGGAAAGCTGACAGCAAGAATGCTGATGGGAGCTCGGGGACTACAACGTTTTGGGTGAATGTGGCTGTGACTGTTTCGTTTTCGTCCATTGCGATTGTGGTGTTTTCTGTTCCTGATGCGTCGCCGCTCCATCCGCTGAATGTCCAACCATCTGATGCTGCTGCCTCAAGCGAAACAGTTGCGCCAGACAAGTGGGTTCCGTTGCCGGGAGAAACTGTGCCTTCGCCATCAACTAGCATCGTTAGAGTATACTCGTTTTGAGTGAACGTTACAGTGACGACCTTGTTTTCGTCCATAGTGACTGTAGTGTTTTCTGCCCCCGATGCGTCTCCGCTCCATTCATCAAAGCTCCAGCCCTCAGAGGCTACTGCTTCAAGAGAAACTGTGGCACCCGACAAGTAAGTTCCGTTCCCAGGAGAAACTGTGCCTTCACCTGCAACTAGCATATTCAGGGTGTACTGGTTTTGGGTGAATGTTGCTGTGACAACTTTGTTCTCATCCATCGTGATTATCGTGTTTTCTGTGCCTGATGCGTCTCCGCTCCATCCGCTGAATGTCCAGCCATCCGACGCTACAGCAGTAAGAGGAACACCTGTGCCAGCCGAGTATGTGCCGTTGCCGGGAGTAACTGTTCCTTCGCCGACAACAAGCATCGTCAAAGCATACTGATTTAGAACGAAGGTTATGGGCATTGTGACGTTTGCGTCATTTACTGTCACGGTTCCTGATAACGTCGAAGGTGAAGTGTAGCCGCTGGGCACGTTGACAACATAATCATGGTCACCGTTTATCGCATTAAAGTTGATTGAATCCGAGGTAGACTCTGTTGTTCCGTCATCAAAGGTGACTGACCAGCTTGTGCCAGAAGCTAAACCTGACTCAACAAAGGTTACAGTGTATTGAGGTACTACCATCTTACCAAAAAGCTGTGTGCCGTCTGCGGCTGCAAAAACTGTGAAAGTTGACAGCAACATAATGCATGTTAATATTGAAAGTTTAATTCTCGCCCCTTGTTTCATGGTTGGCGTTCTCCGTTACCCACTAGAGACGCTTCTTAACCGCCATATTTATTATTTCTTGATTACAAATCCATAAAGATAATACATACTACATTTCAGGAGCATAAACGACTGAAAAATGTTTTAAAGAGCAACTGAACATTGAACTTCTCCTAAAATACATTCAAGAAGTGCCACAACTCGAGAATAAATCACTCTTAAGTAAAGTGGATAAAAAGGAAATTAATGAAGGCTACCACCGTCACGGTTCTTTCGGCAGCTATGGCGGTTACGGCAGATGCGGCGGATGGCTCGGGTAAACCACGCCTCTTTTCGTTCTATTTTTTAGGTTCCATCAGACTGTTTTTGATGATGATTTTGTTGGTCATGCCGTAGCTTTTTCTGACTATCAGCCCCTTCAGCTCCAGATAATCCAGAACTCGGGTAATCTTTGCCTTCGAAAAGCCTGTATGCGCATGCAGGTCGCTTTGCAGAATCTCTCC
>CAZYJH010000204.1:0-2564 GCA_964647775.1 uncultured Candidatus Bathyarchaeia archaeon | reverse complement strand
CTCCATCGCTTGTCTGAACCACAGCCTCCGCAGAATCATCAGCCGTTCCTCCATAAGTTTGGCTCCACACTTCAGAAGACGCACCAACACAACCAACAAAAAGGAAACTAACTAAAACACAAAGAACTGCACTTGAAAGAAACAGCTTTTTAGACGGCACATTTTCCCCTAAATATACTCTCACATTCTAATCTAAAAAAGCGTTTTTGTAAAGATTTCTTGACCAAACAACCGAATATCTAGTCAAACTTTCTTGACAAAAAAATCATCCACTCTCAATTCAGTCACTCACAGGCGCGAGTCAAGCATATTAGGAGCCTAATAACAGAACATTGTTGAAAACAGTATTTTTTCTGTTTTTCCAAGCATAACCCGGATTCACAATCTAAAATAGAGCCAACGGCACGAGACAGGCTGATAGAATGGTTAATTAGATGTTGCAGAAATGGTAGATGCAAAAGCATGTTGGCTATACAGCGGTTTGGACCCCGAAAAAGAGGAAATCAAGGCATGAAAAAAATGTTCACGCTTCCCGCAGTATGCATTCTATTACTCGCCAGCACAGCAGTCTATGTTTCCTCAGTTCACGAAAACGGGAACACCGAAAAAACGGCGGACTGTTACGTTGGCGTCTCCTTTTGCGGAAACACAACCGCCGAAGCCCAACTGCTTATTGACAGAGTTAAAGGCTTCACTAACCTGTTTGTTCTGCAGTCTGGACCAGTAAGCGAAAACGAAACAGCCACAAACGAAATCTGCGACTACGTTGCCAATGCGGGATTGGACATAATCGTGTTTTTTGGCGACCTTAATCCCCAAGTCTTAGAGAACAAAAGCTGTGCTTGGCGGGTGCCTTGGCTCAGCACCGCTAAACAAAGGTGGGGCAACAAATTCTTGGGAATATACTATTATGATGAACCTGCGGGACACTGGCTTGACTACGAAAACTGGAGTGACTACTTCAGGCAGACATCCAACGCCACCTACGACATTGTAGCACAAATTTACACAAGCTCTCTAGGTCATGACCCCGGCTACAGAAAACTTGAAGAAAACAATATTCAGGCTTTCACTTCCGATTATGCGCTTTACTGGTTTGACTACCTGATGGGCTACGAAGTCGTATTCGCTCAAATGGGCTGGAACAACACACTAGAACATGACATCGCCCTAGTGAGAGGAGCAGCAAATCTGCAGAACAAAAGCTGGGGAACAATGGTGACCTGGAAATACAATCATCCACCCTACCTTGACACCGCAGAAAACATCTACAACCAAATGCTGGCATCCTACGAGGCCGGCGCAGACTACATCATCATCTTCAATTATCCCACATATCCTGAACAGAACCCATACGGAGCCATGACCGACGAGCACTTTGATGCTCTAGAAAGATTCTGGAACAACGTCGTGAAAGACCCGGAAGTGGTTCACGGCTCAACAAAAGCCGAGGCAGCGCTGGTGCTTCCAAAAAATTACGGCTGGGGAATGCGAAACCCAAACGACACAATCTGGGCATTCTGGGGACCAGACGAAAACTCGGAACAGATTTGGAATATCTCGCGTCAACTCCTCACACAATACGGCACATCCCTAGACATAGTCTACGACGACCCCGCGTTTCCAGTCACAGGCAAATACCCAAAAATATACTACTGGAACCAAACAGCAACATCAAACCCATAAAAACAGCGTCGAACACGGTTTCTGGTTCATGCTCTGCCAAGTAAATTAGCATCAGTAAATCTTAACATTTATATGCACTTGTTAGCCTTCTGACATTTAACCAGCAGTTTGTATGCAAACTTACGATTGGGGGCAATCAACCGATGAATCAAAGCGACAAAAGCTCCATAATGCGTGTCGTCAAAAAAATCGCTAACACAAAAATTAGCAGTGTCGCACTTCAGAAGCTGGAGCATGTCGCAACCAAGGTGGGCGTAGAAGAAAACGAGTTGCTGCAGCTTTATGTTGAAACCAAGAACCGTTCTATGGCAAAAAGTTTCGCGTCCACACCCTACAACGAAAGAATTCTGCTGCTGCCTCAATGCCTACGCGCCGAAGACTGTCCCGCAGAACTTGGCAAATACGGGTACGAATGCAAGCAGTGTGGAAGATGTAGTATCGCAAAAATCGTCCAGATGACCAAGGATTTAGGGTACAAGGGCGCCTTCATTCTGCCTGGTGGAAGTTTAGCAAAAAAGATTCTTCTGGAACTGAAACCGAAAGCGTCAATGGGTGTTGCATGCTCCAAGGAGCTTGTCCTCGGAAGTTTCCTATGCGAAAAAATGGGGGTAATCGGTCAAGGTTTTGGGTTGCTTAGAGACGGCTGCATAAACACCCTCGTGGACGTGAACGGCTTAAATGAGTTCCTAAAAGTTCACGTGTGAACCCGCCTAGCCAAGAGATCCGCTGCCGACTACGTCAAGAATTTTTTTCGGCGAAAACGGAACAAGAACAGACGCTTTAAGGTAGCGCCCAAGCTTCGGAATCAACCCAACCGCATCGGTTCCCAGCTTGCAGAGAACAGCCTGCTCCAGAACACCCAAGGACTCAACTCTGAT
>CAZYJH010000203.1:0-2569 GCA_964647775.1 uncultured Candidatus Bathyarchaeia archaeon | reverse complement strand
GTACGGATACGAGCACATCAAAGAAGCAATAATGTATCTCCTCTTCGGAGGAACCGCAAAACACTTCCCAGACATCACAATCAGGGGAGACCTGAACGTTCTGCTGGTGGGAGACCCGGGAACAGCCAAGTCCCAGCTTCTGCAGTACGTATCCAAGATTGCCCCTCGTGGATTGTACACTTCTGGACGTGGAACTACTGCTGCGGGATTGACTGCTGCGGTGCTCCGCGACAAGACTGGCGGTATGACTCTTGAGGCTGGAGCGTTGGTGCTGGCTGATAAGGGTGTAGCAGCAATTGACGAGATGGATAAGATGCGGACTGAGGACAGGGTAGCCATTCACGAGGTTATGGAGCAGCACACTGTTTCGGTGGCTAAAGGCGGTATCGTGGCGACGTTAAACGCTCGAACATCCATCCTAGCCGCGGCTAACCCCTCGCTTGGCAGATACGACCCCTACAGGACAGTGGCAGAGAACATTTCGCTTCCAGTCACCATCCTCTCAAGGTTCGACCTCATCTTCGTTCTGAGGGACGTGCCAGAAAAGACCCACGATGTACAGATGACCGAGCACATCCTAGACCTACACAGAACAGGCGTAACCCCAGTTGAGCCGCCCATAGAACCTGACCTTTTCCGAAAATACGTAAGCTACGCCAAAAACCTGAAACCTACCCTGACACAAGAAGCTCTGGAACTCCTGAAAGCATTCTATCTGCTTATGAGGTCAGCCAGCGAAACAGAGGGAACGCCTGTGGCTATAACTGCTAGGCAGCTGGAGTCGCTGGTCAGGATTTCTGTGGCTAGGGCTCGGGCGTCTTTGCGGAATGAGGTTCGTGCAGAGGACGCTGAACGGGCAATAGACATAATGAAGACGTCACTGGAGCAGGTTGGAATCGACATTTCCTCCCACAAGTTTGACATCGACATCATAATGACTGGGAAACCCAAGAGCCTCCGCGACAAGCTGTCTGTTATTCTGGGTCTCATTTCAAGCATGGAGAAGGAAACGGGCATGGTGGACAAAACCAGACTGATGGAGAGGCTTCAATCCGAGTATGACATACTGTCTGGAGAAGCGGAACGGATGATTGGGCAGATGCTGAAGGAAGGAACACTCTTCGCGCCGCGGGACGGATACCTCAAAAAGACTTAACCTAAAGGGCAACCACATTGAAGATTGAAGAACTGCCGCTACCAGAGCCCGTAAAACAGGTTCTGCTCAGCCAAGGAATAGCCGAGCTTTATCCTCCTCAGCAGGAAGCAGTATTAGCCGGCGCCTTGGATGGAAAAAACATTGTTTTGGCTACTCCAACAGCCTCAGGCAAGACCCTAGTCGCTGAACTGTGTGCCCTCAAGCATGTGCTGGAACGGGACGGCAAAGTTCTGTATCTGTCTCCTCTGCGAGCTTTAGCCAGCGAAAAATGGGACGAATTCAAAAAATATGCAGATATAAAGAAGAGGAACGGAAGACGGGTCAGCGTGGGCATCAGCACAGGCGACTACGACAGCGGCGACCCGTGGATGGGAAAGCATGACATAATAGTTACCACAAACGAGAAGGCGGATTCGTTGCTGAGGCATAGGGCAAAGTGGGTAAGCGACGTTTCCTTGGTGGTTGCCGATGAGGTGCATCTTCTCAACGAGCCGGAGCGTGGACCAACCCTTGAAGTTGTGCTGGCTCGTCTCATGCAGGTGAACCCTGACATCCAGTTGCTGGTGCTAAGCGCAACAATAAAGAATGTTGAGGAAGTTGCGGAGTGGCTGAAGGCAATCCCAATTACGACAGAGTGGAGACCCGTAACCCTGAGGGAAGGCGTCTTCTTCTATGACGAAATATTGTTCAAGGACGGCGGCGCCCAGAAGATAGAGAAGGAAACAAAAGACCCCAGCATCAACTTGGCGGTCTACACTGTAAAATCTGGGGGGCAAGCCTTAGCCTTCGCCGGAACCAGAAGAAACTCGATAAGCCTAGCCAAGAAGATGGCAACCAAAATCAACCCTCTCCTGTCCAAACCCCTGAAGCGCTCCTTGAAGCAGTTGTCTGAGCAGATTCTCGCCACAGGAGCAAGGACACGAATCAGTGAGCAGTTGGCTGAGGCTGTAAGCATGGGAGCCGCGTTTCATCATGCAGGTTTGGGCGGCGGACACAGAAAACTGATTGAAACTGCGTTTAGGGAAGGAAAAATCAAGGTTTTAACTGCCACGCCCACCTTAGCTTTCGGAGTGAATCTTCCCGCGCGGGTAGTCATAGTCAACGAGTACCGACGATACGAGCCCGGCTACGGCTACTATCCGATTGCGGTTCTTGAGTACAAGCAGATGGCTGGGCGTGCCGGAAGACCCCGCTACGACAAGGTTGGAGATGCTATACTGATAGCCAAAACCGAGGATGAACGCGAGTATCTGATGGAAAGCTACATTCTCGCTGACACGGAGAGAATATGGTCTAAGCTGGCGGTGGAGCGGATTCTCAGGTCTCATGTTTTGGCTACGGTTGCGTCAGATTTTGCGCACACAGAACAGGGAATCTACGATTTCTTCGGCAAAACCTTCTACGCTTACCAGT
>CAZYJH010000202.1:0-2577 GCA_964647775.1 uncultured Candidatus Bathyarchaeia archaeon | reverse complement strand
GAACAAACTGCGACGCCGAAACCAAACGAGCCTTCGATGAGCTGGGCGCAAGGGCTGAGGTGCTTCACTTCAACGAGGCAGCAAAGAAATGCAACCTTCTGGACTACAATGCTCTGGTGTTTCCGGGCGGATTCTCGTACGGCGATTACGTGCGGGCTGGAGCCATCTGGGCAACCGGAACAATGACACAGTTCAGAAAAGACCTGAAACGGTTCGTTGAGGAAGAGAGACCAGTCTTGGGAATCTGCAACGGCTTTCAGGTTCTAGTCGAGGCTGGGCTGCTGCCTGCCTTTGAGGGAATCAGCGAGTATCCCGAGGCGACGTTGGCGACCAACATTCCGATCGGATACAACTGCAGATGGGTCTACCTGAAGCACGAAAACCATGGAAAATGCATCTTCACACGAAACATTCCAGCAGGCAAAGTATTGCACATACCCGTGGCGCATGGTGAGGGACGGTTCCAGTTCGCAAAAGAAAACGAAACAAAGTACCTGCAAAAACTGATCGACAATGACCAGCTTGTCTTCAGATACTGCAGCAGAGACGGCGCACCCGCAAACGGCGAGTATCCCGTCAACCCTAACGGAGCCTTCCACGACATAGCAGGCATATGCAACCCCGCAGGAACAGTCTTTGGTTTGATGCCCCATCCAGAAAGAGCCTTTTATGGTTGGCAGCTTCCTGACTGGACAAAAACAGAAACTGTTCCAGAGTACGGCGACGGAAAACAGGTCTTCGAGTCCATGATAGAATACCTGAAGAAGCGGTTCTAGAGGTCTTTCAGGTCTGCCTGTCTTGGCAGTCCTGTTCTGGCGCCCACCTTTGATATGCAGCGGGAAGCAACAAAGTTTCCCAGCCGCCCGCACTCGTACAGGTCTTTCTTTTTGATTAAGCCGTAGAGGAAGCCTGCGCAGAAGGCGTCGCCAGCCCCGGTTGTGTCAACAGCCTCCACCTTGTATGGTTCGATCAGGTGGCTCTCTTTTCCGTCAGTGACATAGCAGCCCCGTTTGCCAAGCTTAACCGCAACAACGTCAACACCCAACTTTCTGAACGTCCGAGCGCCTTCTCTGTAGTCCTGTCCTGTAAGCAGCTTCACTTCTATCACGTTGGGAAACATGACGTGAGTCTTTTTGATTATCGGCTTCAACGCCGCCAAACCCTTTCTTGCGTAGATGGCTCCAGGATCAAAACTAACCTTAACGCCTGTAAGCTGTTCCAGTAGCTGTTTTTGGGCTTTGAATGAGCGTTCTCCAACAAACGAGGACATATGCAGAAACTCTGCGCCAGAAACATAGTCTAGGTTGATGTCCGTGAAGTCTATGTGGTCGTTGACTCCAGGGTCAACATATAGTGCCCGGTCTCCCTCTGGGTCGTAGAAGTCCATGACTGAGCCGCTTCTGCCCATCTCGGAAACTGATATGCCGTTGACGTCAACGCCCTCTCTCTTGAAGTCATCCAACAGAAAGTTTCCTTCACTGTCCGCGGCAACCTTTCCGATGAAGCCTGTTTTGAGCTCCAGCCTAGCCAAGCCTACAACTGTGTTGGCTGCTGAGCCTCCCGCAGACTCCTTGAAGTCTAAGACGGCGCCTTCTTCTTCTTTCTGGGCGATCATGTTCACCTTGAAGAGCTTGTCAAGGTTGAGGGCGCCGAAGCCCACAACATCGAAGGTCATCGCAGCAGCTCCTTCAGGTAGATTCGGTGTTTCCCAAGTTTTCCGCCATAATTGCCCGCAGAAACTCTGACAACGCCATCGACTTTGGTTGCGCTTTGGATGCCTGCCCTCATTGCCTTCTCTACAGATTCCATTGAGGTTCCGTTGATTACAATCTCGGGAATGTATTTGACGCCTTCAGGAACCTTAGATTCTGCACCCAACCTTACTTTCAGCGTGGAACAGTATGGATGGTTGGTTGTGGGACCAATCAGAGGAAACTTTGTTTCAGGCTTAGAACCCGCAGAACAGACATCAAAGGGGGCTATGACGCCCGGAACCTCACGTATAGCATCCAACGCCTTTTTTCCTGCCGTCATGACTGCCTGTTTGGTTTTGCACATAAACCAGAAGTTCGCTCCCATCACACCCCTAGCGTAGCCCAGTTCACGTTCTATCAGAAAGTCGGAAACCATCAAAGGAACAACAATCATTTTTCGCCTATAACGGTTCTCTGTCCATTCGTAGCCGTCCCCGCAGTGACCAATCCGCTCCATCACATCCATCTTTCCCTCAGCCTCAGGCAACGCATCAAAGACTGCAGTGAAGGGCTTCACGAGAATGTCCTGCCTTATACGGAATGAGAGTTCTGCCTCAAACTTTTTCACGGACTCTGTCAGAGGCTTGTTTGGGTCGATTCCTCCCCAGAACTGCAGAACTGCGCCTCTTCGTCCGTCAGGCGTTTCCTGCTTGGTTAGGTATTTTTCGATGCCGCCTTCTGTTCTGCCGATGACTATGGATGGCGTGGCTGTGGCATCCTCAGCGGCTTTCCGTAAAACTTCAGGGTGGTCTGCGGTGACGGCTACTCTGGAGACTATTCCGTCGAAAGCTTCTGCGTAAGTGTCTTCGATTTCAGCCTTCAA
>CAZYJH010000201.1:0-2625 GCA_964647775.1 uncultured Candidatus Bathyarchaeia archaeon | reverse complement strand
CGAAGCTTTGAAGATTCGTGCAAGCGGCTGGGAGTTCAGGAAGCCATGCCGAAGAGTGGGAGCAAACGAGTATGTTGTTGCTTTGAGTGACCACTCTGACTTCAATGAGCTGCTAGAGTACGTGGAACGATGCAGCCCAAGACTTGTCATAACCGACAAGTACCGCTCCGAGGCAGCAAACATCTTTGCCAGAGAAATCGAAAAAAGACTGAAAATCCCAGCCAAAGCCGCACCAACATAGCAAAACTTGAGAATTTCATGTGTTCACCTTAAAACCATTTAATTGATTGCGGAATCAACCAAAAATTAAGGCAGTGTACTTACCCAAATTCTTATTATCTTGTCCTACCTGAATCTGGTTTATAGAAGGTTGTGGTATGGAAGGTCCAATAGTTAAAGGCGACTCCTTCAAAGAAATTATTATACTAGAGAGCACCCGCTTCAAAGGCGTCGATGATCTGGCACGTTTCGCAAGCATCGCGGTGGGAGGAAAAACAACCGGACTCTACTGGGCAAACGGGGTTGTCTTCATCTACTATCCCTTACCCACATCAACTGAGGTTGCCGCGAAGGCGCTTATCGAAGAAAAGAAGGTTTACTGGGCATTCGTAAGCTACGCCCTCATGCCCCAGTACCGACCCATAATAGAGACAAAAGAGAGAATCGTGGTTCCCGTCATCGACATGTCCCCAAGTGCCCTCTTTCAGAAGGTTGCCACCTGGCTAAAGAAGCAGCCTTAAACTTTTTAGACAAACACTGTTCTTCCGCAACTCAAGACATGTTCTTTCGTTTCATGAATGACTCCACGTACTGCTCAAACTTTCCGCACTTCTTCAAGTAGAGCCCATAATCGACGAGGGCAGCCATGCCACGAGCCGCATCCTCAGGCGAAAAGTATGAAGGAATCCCTAGCTTATCAAATTTTGAACGTATGTAAAGAGCCATTTCAGTTTCGCCCACGTCACAGGCAACAACTGACTTGTTGTACTTTTTGGTCAACGCTGCCACGCGGTCAACGAAATCTTCCTGAAGCGCCGGAAGATGATGCAGACCCAAAACGATGATGCCGTCTATTTCAGGGTCTTCGAAAAGAATCCGTGTACCCTCCTCAAACATTTCAGAGGTCACAGAACCCGTTAAGTCAACAGGATTCAGGTTAGTCGCAAAACGGGGAATCTTCCCATCCTGCTTAAGCTTCTCAAACTTTGCAATAGTCTCCTCAGAAAACTTTTTCACGTTCAGCCCCTGAGCCACACACTCGTCAACAGCCATGATGCCTGGTCCACCAGCATCAGTTATTATTGCAACATTGTTGCCAGCAACTGGCGGCTGAAAAGCCAAAGCTTTACCCATATCAAAAAACGCCTCAAGGTCTTCTGCCCTTAGAACGCCGACCTGCTTGAAGACGCTGGAGTAGATTTCGTCGGAACCTGCAATGGAGCCGGTGTGGGATGCGGCTGCGCGGGCTCCCGCCTCTGACCGCCCCACCTTCAAAGCAACAATGGGCTTCTTGCAGGTGACTGCCCGCGCAACTTTCATGAACTCTCTTCCATTGTCTATGCTCTCAGAGTAGAAGAGAATAACCTGCGTGCTGCTGTCATGCAGAAGGAAATTGAGCATCTCCGACGCAGTGACGTCTGCCTTGTTACCGAAGCTCACAAACTTGCTTACACCCATCTGCTTACCTGCCAGATAGTCAAGGGCAGCAGCTCCGAAGGCACCACTCTGAGTAACTATAGCGGTGGGGCCTGCCATAGGACGGGGCGTGGCAACAACTTCATCTCCGGTGGTGAGGGTTTTTGTTTCGGGAAGAAACAGCATGTCCACGCCAGTTTTGGAGTCGAAGACGCCTAGGCAGTTTGGTCCGAGAACGCGGATTCCAGCCTTTTTGGCTATGGCCGTCACTTCTTCTTCTAGTTCGTGGTTTCCAACCTCGCTGAAGCCAGAAGTGATGATTACAGCCGCTTTCACTCCTTTCGTGGCGGCTTCCTGCATAACTTGTGGAACGATTGTGGCGGGAACAACTATGACAACCAAATCAACCTCGTCTTCTATGTCCAGAATTGAGGGGTAACATTCGAATCCTAGGATTGTTTTTTCAGTAGGGTTGACGGGGTACAGTTTTGCTTTGAACAGGTTTCTTTGCTTGTTGATGACGAAGTTTTTGAAGATAACATGCCCTGCCTTCATGGTTCTGCGGGAGGCACCTATAATCGCAACTCCCTTCGGCTCAAAGAAAGTATTCATCTGCTCTACACTTGATTCCATTTCTTTCTCTTCTCCTGAACAAGTAAACTTTAGATTACTGCCTCATTTGCGTTTTGGGTCTTATAATTACTACGGGACGATGCTTCACGCTGCCCAGCATCTCCCACGTCACATCCGTTAACGTAACGTTGAAAGTTTCTGCCATGTCCCAAACGGTTCGACCTGCACCGCTTCCTCGGGTTCGGTTAGCTATCTTGGCAAGCTCAATAGCCTCCTCAGTTGTTATTCTGGAGCCGGAAACAGCCAAGGGAGTGGCTCGTTTCTTTAATTTAAGAGACCTTCCAGCCACATAGGCTAGGAAGCCTCCACGGGAATGTATTCCTTTTATGGGTTTTGGGCGGGGAGTGAAATGGAAGC
>CAZYJH010000200.1:0-2639 GCA_964647775.1 uncultured Candidatus Bathyarchaeia archaeon | reverse complement strand
CTTGCGCTGGAACGTGAAAGAGCAAAACTCGAATTAAGTGCCTTAACTGCGGATAATGAGCTTAAAGAGACAGAGTCTTGGACCGAAAATCACGTCAGAGAAATGGAGGCGGTCTTAGACAATATTACATCTCTTGAAGTTGTCCTCCGCGAAAAAACGAACCCCCTAGACCTCACACCACAACTTGACAGAATCAGGGCAAGCTACGACACTCTGGAAGACGCCTGGACCCAACGCTTCAGCATACGAAACGCAAGCCTCCAAAAGTCCGCCGAAAACTCTAGGCAAGAACTCACAAAGTTGCTTCATCAGATTTCGGACATCAAAGATAAGGCAAATTCTGTTGATTTGGAAATCGAAACTGCCACCGCAGAAGTTCTGGACAAAAAAATCAGCTTAGCACTGTTAAATTACCAGAAGGAGAGCCTCACCAAAACCATGAAGCGGTTAGACAAGGAGCTCCAGCAGGCTCTCGTTGACTTGGATGAGTATGTGAAACGGGCTGAGAAGGTGGGGCAAAGGCTTGTGCCCATGAAAAACACGATGGACATTCTGGAGGAGCTCCGAGTAACTGACGGGCACCTGGCTGCGCTGGCAGACGTTTCCGCGGACATAGAACGCATGTACGAATCATATTCTAAACTTTACTTGGAACTTAAAGAGAAAGCCCGCCTGGTTGCAGAAAACCGCGAAAAAGCCCTAGAAGAAGTCAACGCAAGAATGGACGCCTGGCGAACTGTTATCCACAATCTTCTGAGCCAAGTTAATGCCAAATACCGGAAGATTCTCGCCGAAGCCTACGCTGTTGGAGAAGTTAAGCTGACAAACGAGATGGACATTGAAGGTGCGGGTCTAGAAATTTTTGTGGGCTTCAAGGGCGGAAACCCTGTTCCCCTCAACGCTTACACTCAAAGTGGAGGAGAAAGAAGCACAGCCACCGTCACCTTCCTTCTTGCGTTGCAGCAGCATGTTCATTCGCCCTTCCGGGCAGTTGACGAGTATGACGTCCACATGGACCCAAAAAACAGGGAAATAATCGCAAACCTTATCGTCTCCTCAATCGCTGACTCAGATTCTCAATACTTGGCTATCACGCCCAGCCAGCTAACCTTCACCGGAAAGGATGTTCACCTGATAACTGTCCAGAACGTGGAAGGGGCTTCACTCATAAAAGAGGTAACATAGTTGTCCACACACGAGAAGAAACATAGCAGTGAACGCCTTCAACGCGTCATAGAACTGTGCAAATCAGTTGAAGACAGGGGAGTGGACCCCTTCGCCGTGGACGTGGACGACATCATAGCGACGCTTCAGAAATGTTTTCATGAGTGGGAATCGCCGGAGGAACTGGCGCTGGACGCGGAAGCTGTTCAGTATCTTGCGTCGGTGATACAGAATCAGGGAGACTGGGTGAAACGCAGGTCAACCTCCCTCTACAGAGACCCCTTCCTTCTTGAAGAAAAGATTCAGAGCCTAAACAAAGAAGAGCTTGCCACGCTTTTCACGAAAGTCTGGAACCCAATCATCGAGATGGAGCAGCTTTCCATCCCCAGCCTAGCTGAAGCCATCAAATACTGGAACGACCTCGTTCCAATAGATGAGAGATGGCAAAAGTTTGATCCCATGAAGGTGGAGGCTGGAGCCACAACACGGGAAGAGCTGGTCAGACTAAGAATCTTGGCGGAAAAAACCTTTTTTGAGGAACTGGAAACCTTCTGGGCAGAACTGAAGCAGAAAGTGGGCGAAAATGAAAAGATTCTGTACTGGGATTTTGTTGGCGCCGACACCTACTCGGACACGTTGGATAGAGCTTATATGACAAGTTTTCTTGTAACCTACGGTTACGCAACGTTGGAGCTGCATCCCCTAGAAGAGGAAATTTTCATCATACCCTTCAAAGAGCCGAGGTCAGGGCTGCCTGACAAGAGGATGGTTTCTGTTCCAATCTCAGTAAGCCATGAAGAATGGATTCGATGGAAGGAGATGAAACAAGTATGACGCGAAAAGCTTACTATGCACGGAAAATCAAGAAGGCGGCGCAGCTGCTGTTCTACAAGCGGCACATGAAGCCGGGCGTGAAGGGATGGGAACTAAAGAACGCGTTGGGCTCCGATTACCCAAAGGTCCTCAAGGTGCTGGATGACCACTTGGAGAAGCTGGACATGCAGGTGAAAACAGTTTTTGAGGGCGAAGAACCCAAAGAGAATCCGACGCTTGAAGAACTGAACAAGGCTCGATTCTTCATCACTCTCCGGGGCGGTTTTCCGTCTAAGGACGCTAAGATGATGGGCTGGAGAATCGATGACATTGCCGGTTTGGCTACAGCTATCTCATACATAATCTCTAAGGATGGGAAGGCTCCCCGCGAAGAAGTGGATGAGCTGCTTCGCACCAAGCTGCCGGGATGGAGGGTTGACATGAACCTGAACCGTTACATCAGGGCTGGATACTTGGCTGAGGACGAAAACAACATGCTTTACTTGGATTGGCGAACAAGAGCAGAGGTAGACCAGAAAGAGCTTGTTGACCTTCTGTTGGGAACTGGCAGTTAAGAACTAAACAATTTTTCATCTTGAGAGACTCAAACTGCTTGAAGCTCTACCTTATGAAAAGGCTGACTGTCGGCTCAGTGAAAAGCA
>CAZYJH010000199.1:0-2643 GCA_964647775.1 uncultured Candidatus Bathyarchaeia archaeon | reverse complement strand
AGGGGAAACGTGGAGAATTCGTTCATTCGTGGGCTTTCATGTATCTGCAAACCCACGCCATGCCCAAGACTGTGCGTCATTCCTTTCTTTACCTTTTTTTCGCCTCTCGTGGTTTCGTAGCCTGCCTTCTCCAGCACATCACAGCATACATCGTAGACGTGGCTTCCAAGGGCTCCTGCTTGGATGGCGTCAAGGGAAGCATTTTTTGCCTCAAAAACTGCGTCAAACATCTTCCTAACTTTGTTTGGGGCTTTCCCTTTGACGACTGTTCTGGTCATGTCTGTCCAGTAGCGTCTCTGGATGCTTCGGGGGTAGATGTCCAAGATTATTGGCTGGTCTGCTTTGAGTTTGTCCGCTGGTTCGCCCACGTAATGGGGGTCTGACGTTTTTGTGCCGCATGCAACTATGATATCTTCTTCAGGTAGGCACCCCTTTTCTAGGAGTTTGCTTCCAAAAAACGACTTCAGCCTGCCAACCGTTAGGGGCGCTCCCCTCAGCTGTAATGTTCCGTTGCTGCCCACATCCGAGTCTGCTATCATCTCTATCGCCTCTGACGTGACTTTTTCGTTGACTGCCTGAACAGCCTTGATTTCTTCTATTTCGTGGCTGTCTTTGGTTTCTCTGGCCTTCTCGACCACACCAAACATGGGATTGATGCTCAACCCCTCCTTCCGTAGCACGTCAGCGGCAATCACCGGAAAGTTGGGGGGCACACAAATCTTCGCCCCTACGCCCAGTTCCTTTTTTGCAACTTCGGCGATGAACTTCATGGCGCCCAAATGCGGGTCTTGGGCTGTCTTCAATGCTTCAATGTAGTTGTAGTCGCTGTAGGACTTCACCGTTTTGACGATGCATTGTTTTTGGGCTCTCGGATACTCCATCTGATTAACTGCAATCACTGGGTCTGCGTCGGCTCTTTTGAGGTAGATGAATGGGTCTGGAGCCAGAAACTTTGTGAGGTAATACATGTTGGCGTCTCTGTAGCTGTCAGAGTAAAGAAGCAGAGCCTCCACACCGTTCTCGGCTAGGATGGCGTCAAGGTCTCCCCTCAAGTCACGGCACTTCCTCTTAAGAACCTGTGTAACTAGAGGACTCGGGCTATTTCTTTTTTCTCTGTTTCCAAAGGTCCAGAAGCCATGGTACCGCCATTATGACGCCAATCGGAGCCGCAACGAATGCTATGGTTCGAACTTTGTCTCCGGGCGCTAAGATGCTTTCCAACGCCACGTCATACTCTATTTGGGCGGTCTCTGAACCTTGATTATAGGCAACAACAGTGGCGTTCATGACTTTGGTTGGATTGTAGTTCCGTTCATAATGGCTGTTTTCAACTTCGTGTTGCCATTTGATTTGTTCAGGATGTTCCTCCAAGAGTTCTTGCAGGTCTGTTAAATTGAAATTGTAGCTAAAGTTGCCATTTATGAATTGAAATTGAATGTTTACCGCAAGCAAGTAGATGTTGAGAGTGCCATTAACTGTAATTGCTGTCTGCACTTCTTCTTGTGGCGTAATCGTTCCCGGAGAAAATACGACCATAAACTGTCCTGGCTGAACGCCGCCGCTTCCTTTACTGCTGGATATTTGGGTTGAGGGAATAAACGAAACTAGCAGCAACGCCAAACTTATGGCTATGAGTGTTGTGCCTACTCGTCCAAGAACGTTTACCCACCGTTTCACAGGTTAAGCCTCCTGCTGAAGTAGACGTATCCTAAAATGAATAACGCCGCTACAATCACGTAGCTGCCTACCACATAGAGTGTTGCCTCTGTCAGAGTCGGGGTCCATGGCAATGAAAGTGTGGGAACGTTCGCCAGCCCTCCATAGTGGTATTGTAGGGCGTAACTGGGGGAAATCAAAGACATGATTTGGAGCACTAGAGGAGACTTGGTAGATGTCGCAACAAGTAATGCTAATCCCGAAACTATGCTCATGGCAATATACAGTACAAAGCCAACAACAAGCCCTATGCCGCCTCTTTGGAGTTTCAGAGTCAGCAGAAGAAGGATGGCTGAAAGGAAAAGGGGATAGCTCAGGTTTGCAGCATACGTCAATACTATTGTGCCGAATTGAGGCAACACAATGTCTGGAGCCATAATGTAAAACGCTGAAATTTGAATGCCGAGAAAGAGAAGCAGGGAAACGCCAATGCCTGAGAGAAGCTTCGCAGTCAGTATTGCCCGTCTCTTGAGGGGATACGAAAAATAGGTCTGGATTATTCCTTTTTCAAGTTCGCTTCCCAAACCGTAGGCAATATTTTTGAAGACAAGTATGAGGAAAATTAGGATAGAAAAGCCGATAAGCGAACTAGTTACGGTAAAGGCTACAGTTTCGTTTGTTCCAATTTGAGAGTAAACGCCTGCAGTAAAGTTTGCCATCGCAAAGGTGCCTAGCGTGTAAAGGAAGGCAAAAATTTCCAGAAACGGAAACCGAAAATCTTCATGGATTGCTGAGGCTAAAACTTCCAAGAATGGTTTTCCTTTTCCCATGTCACTTCCGCTCCTTTTCTTTAATCGCCTGCCTAATCGCCAGCATATACAGTTCCTGCAGGGAGGCGCTTCCAGTTTCTATCCCCAAAATTTTTGCTTTGATCTTTTTTGCCAGCTTGAGGACATCCTCGTAAAGGTCATCCTCCTTTCCCTCAAC
>CAZYJH010000198.1:0-2685 GCA_964647775.1 uncultured Candidatus Bathyarchaeia archaeon | reverse complement strand
CGTAAGCATCACAAAAACCCCTCTGGGAACCCACCTAGTAATCTACACCATGCGCCCTGGTCTCGTCATCGGAAGAGGCGGAGAAACCATAAGAGCGCTCGCAACCGTTCTTGAAGAAAAGTTTCAGCTTCCCAGCCCCCAGATTTCTGTGGCTGAAATCGAAATCCCTGAACTCAACGCGTATGTTGTGGCGTCACGGATTGCCTCAGCATTGAAGCGGGGTGTTCACTATCGAAGAGCTGGCTTCTGGGGTCTAACTCAGGCTATGGAAGCAGGGGCAATGGGCGCAGAGGTTATCATCAGCGGCAAGTTACGGACTGACAGGGCTCGATACGAAAAATTCAGGACAGGCTACCTGCCCAAGAGCGGTGAGCCTCCAAGAAAGTACATGAGAAAAGCCGAGCTGCATGTTCAGATGAAACCTGGAATTTTAGGCGTCAAAGTTCGGCTTCTTCCTCCTGATGCAGTGTTCCCCGATCAGGTGAAAGTGCATATAATTGAGAAAGAAATGGAGCCGGAAACAGCAACAGAAATCATGGAAGAAACGGTAATTGCGGAAGAGGAACTACAGGAACCCGAAGTTCTTCCGCCCGAAGAGCCCGTTGCTGTGGAAGAAACGCCAGCTCCTCCTGTGGAGACAGAAGCTGTAACCAAAGAGACGATTATTGAACCTGAGGTTGCTCCTGTTGAAGAAAAGGCTGTAGCTGAGGAGCCTGTGGCTGAACCCGAGGTTAGTCCTGCCAAAGAAAAGAAGAAGGCAGCTAAAAAGGCGGCAGCCAAGATGAAGGTGGAGCCTAAAGTGGCTAAGCCAGCAGTTGCTGAGAAAAAGAAGGTATCAAAAAAGAAAGTAGCCAAACCAAAGGCGGCTTCAACTGAAGAAAAGAAAGAGGCTGAAAACTAAGATGGCAATTTTACGGTTAAAAGAAATTCGCGAGATGCCTTCTGAGAAGCGGCAAGAGAAGATAAACGAGTTTCGAACAGAACTGTCAAGATTAAGAACAATGATTGAAGCGGGAGGTTCCATCGACAACCCAACCAGAATACGGGCTCTCCGCAAAACCATTGCCCGCCTAATCACAATCGAAGCCGAAGAAAAAAGGGGGACTGAAACGAAATGATGCAGGTCACACCCAGCATAGTTCAACATGAATTCATCGGCCTCGAGACCAAGGTGGTTAAAAGCTCAAACCCAAGCGTGGTGGGTATGTCGGGTAAGGTAGTTGATGAAACCCGAAACACGTTCACAGTATTACATGACGATAAGCAAAAAGTTGTCGTCAAGGATACGGCTGTTTTCGATTTTGTCATGCCGGACGGAACAGTTGTAGAGATAGACGGCAAAGTTCTCATAGGACGACCTGAAGAACGAATTAAGAGACGACCTAGGAGGTTATGGTAAATGTCAGCAATTACTGCAAAAAAACCAAAGAAAACATGTGACGATGTTGACTGTCCCTTTCACGGGACACTAGCCCTAAGGGGACACACACTGGAAGGAATCGTAGTCAGCAACAAGATGGAAAAAACCATCATTGTCCGCCGTGACTACCTGAACTACGTGCCCAAATTCAGAAGATACGAACGGAGACGCAGCAACGTAGCTGCTCACAGCCCTCCATGCCTAGAAATCAAAGCAGGAGACAAGGTGAAGCTAGCAGAATGCCGTCCCATAAGCAAAACCGTCTCATTCGTTGCCATAGAAAAACTGGAGGATGGATCAAGTGGCAGCAAGAGCTAAATCGCGTGCTTTCATGGCAAAAGGCGTCGTCGGTCAGAAACCAAAAATTTCCCGAGGACTCCCAAACGGAGCCATTGTGAAGTGCGCAGACAACTCTGGCGCTCGAGAAATAAGGCTAATTCAAGTTGTGGGATACAAGGGACGATTATGTCGTGTTCCATCAGCTTCTGTGGGCGACCTGGTCACTGTCTCGGTTAGAAAAGGGACACCTGACATGAGAAAAAAGATCTTTCACGCCGTCGTGGTTCGGCAGAAAAAACCGTTCCGCCGTATTGACGGAATGTGGGTTCAATTCGAAGACAACGCAGCAGTCATAATGACTCCAGAGGGGGAAATGCGGGGCTCAGAAATTCGGGGACCCATTGCAAAGGAGGCGGCTGAGAAGTGGCCTAGAATAGCCAGCGCCGCCAGCATCATCTTATAGGAGATTTAAGAGATGAAGACAACAAAACCTACTAAGCAGAGAAAGCGGCTGTATCAAGCTACTGCCAATGAGCGTTACAAAAGATTCTCTGCGCCCCTTTCATCTAAGCTAAAGGAGTCTCATGGCACCAGCTCGGTTCCGGTGAGAAAGGGCGACACCGTCATGATTATGAGGGGAGACCGTAAGAATTCCGAAGGGAAGGTCATCCAGATTGACCGGAAAAATTACCGGATATTCGTTGAGGGTGCGACTCGGGAAAAAGTGGATGGAACCAACATTCCTGTTCCTATTCATCCATCAAAGGTGATGATTACACGTCTGAATCTTGATGACAAATGGCGCAAAAAGATCATGGAAAGAAAGGTTATGCCCGAGAAACCTGAAGTCGCCGAAGAGAAGCCTAAGAAAAAAGAGGCAAAAAAGAAAACTAAAACCAGTAAAACAACCAAAAAATCTGAGGGAACATAATTGGGAAGAAAAGGCGAAAGCGGACATTTGAAGAGGAAACCTGCGCCGAAGATGT
>CAZYJH010000197.1:0-2697 GCA_964647775.1 uncultured Candidatus Bathyarchaeia archaeon | reverse complement strand
TGGCAGAAAACATCTCCAAAATATGTCAAGCCTGGGGCAACCGAGCAGCCAAATCATGGGCTAAAGACGCCGGCTTCATACAATATTTGACGGTCAGCAACCTGCTGGCTTTCAAGACTTAGGTGCAACTAGGAACCGCTAGAAGCTTTGGCTTGATATGAATCCACTCTATTTGGTTGCTGTCATCGTTATTTCCCTGCTATACGTCTGGACACTGTACAACATACCAATTGTTGTTGCTGGGGTTCGTAGCCTTCGCTCAAGCAAACGAAAAAGAAAATTGTCTGTTAGTAGCCAGAAAGACTTGCCTTCAATGTCAATTATTGTTCCTGTGAAAGATGAGGAGACGGTTGTTGGGCGACTTCTCGAGGCGCTGGAGAAGACAGATTACCCCGAAGACAAGAAAGAGATTGTTATTGTCGAAGACGGCAGCGTAGACAGAACTGGTGAAATCTGCAAAAAATTCGCGGAGGCTCACCCCGGTCAAGTGAAGCTGGTAAATCGTTCTGTCTCGGATGGGAAGCCCTCAGCTTTGAAGGCGGCTCTCAAGCATGTTAGTGGAGAGATCGTGTCCGTATTTGATGCTGATAATATTCCTGAACCAGACTTTCTTCTGAGAGCAGCAAGCTACTTTGAAGACTCTTCTGTAGCCGCTGTACAAGGGAGACTGATTGCAGTTAATGAGGATGAAAATATTTTGACGAAATTTGTGTCCCAAGAAGAGGCCTTAAGGTGCGAGGCTTATATGAGGGGCAAAGATGTATTGGAGCTATTCGTTCCCTTAACTGGCAGTTGCTACTTTGTCAGAAAAAGTATCCTAGAGGATGTTGGGGGCTGGGACTGTAAGGTTCTTTCTGAGGATATGGACTTGGCGGCTCGCTTGACCAAACAAGGTCACAAAATCCGGTATGCCTCGGACGTGAAGTCTTGGCAGGAGTATCCGGCTACCGTTTCTGGTTTCTTCAAGCAGAGAACAAGATGGTTCAGGGGAACAATGGAAATAAGCCTCAGATATGGAAGCCTACTAAAAACTCCGACTAAAAAATCATTAGATGCAGAAGTTACCTTGGCTGGTCCATTCGTTTTGATTTCTTGCTTAATCGGTTACTTTGTCACCTTTTCCTCGTTTTTTATTCCAATGAAACCAGACATTTCATTCCTTTTGTTAGCTAACATCACTTCCTTGTTCACCTTTCTTCTCTTGGCTTTGGCTGGGTTGGCTATGATCTTCGCTGAGAAGCCACGGAAAGTGTCAAACATCCTTTGGTTGCCCTTCATTTACTGTTACTGGTTTATCCAAAATTTTGTGGCATCCTACGCTTTTCTGCAGATTCTGTTGAGAAGACCCAGAAAATGGGAAAAGACAGCGAAGACAGGAAAAACCACAAACTGTAAACCACTTTGATACAAGTAAAAATTCAGAACCTAAGTTACAACAAAGGACTCATCTTAGCCTTCACAATAGGCTTTGTTGTCAGATTGATACCTGAGTTGCTGTCTTTCCCTTATCCTATTGGCTGGGACACCATCTACTACGCTGCCAGAATCAATGATGGTGTAGTGTTGAATCACTGGAGTGACATATTCTCTACGTGGCTGATCTACGGGATTCTCGTGGCTTTGGGTAATTTAACTAGGCTGGAGCCTTTTATGCTGCTTAAGATTGTTGCTCCATTGCTGTATGGTGGAACAGCAGCTGGAATATATTATATCGCTTGGAAGAGATTAAATTGGAGTGTCACGAAGAGTCTTCTAGCATCCGTTTTCTTTGCCTTTCAGCTTGCGGCCTTAGGCATCAGTTGGCACTTCTATCGGAACATCTTCGGTCTAATGCTGCTCCTATTCACTATGCCCTTATTGAAAAATAACATTGACTGGAAGGAACTTGCACTATTGTCTGTGCTCTCTTTGCTGGTTGTTTGGGGCCACGAATTGGCTGCAGTTAGCCTGTTTGGTATGGTTCTCGGCTTATTAGTTATGAGCCTTTTCAAGAAGGAGGCAATTCCCTATAAGCTCTTCGTGGCTGTAATACCTGCTTTAACGGTTTTCTTGATTGGCGCTTTTCGGATTTTTCCTTCACCTGTCAGTGTGGAAACAAACATACTAACACTAGGTGATAGTGTCTTGGCTAAACCGGGCGGTTTGTTCTTCTTGACCAATTATCTGAATGTGTTTACTCCTGTTGAGCATTACGCATCCTATTTTGATCTGTTTTCTCATGTGTTCTCCCTGTTCATCCTCCTCTATGCGCTGTTGTTGCCTCTGGTTGTGGTTGGGCGTTTTGAGGATAGAGCCCTTGGTTCCTGGACTGTTCTTCTTTTGATTGGCTCTTTCAGTTGTCTGGTCATGCCTTTCTCTGGTTTGCTATTGTGGAATAGATGGATGCTGGTGCTTGTTTTTCCCTTCACTTTCTTTGCAGTTGAAGGATTGTGGAAGGTGGCTAAGTGTGGCAAAGTTTTGTCCCTTTCAAGATTCTTTGGCTGGTTAAAGGTCACAAAAAAAGTGGGGATCGGATTGATGCTGTTGTCTGTTGTGGTCGGTTGTCTCTTTATGACCTGGCCATTGATAGATGGTAAGTACGGAATTATTGGTGTGGAAGGTACTTTCCAATATGTTCCTTCAACGATGCAGAGTAGTTCGGTTCCGCTTCGAGACACCGAAGGTGTTATCGAAGCTTTCGAATGGTTAAACGCGAAC
>CAZYJH010000196.1:0-2741 GCA_964647775.1 uncultured Candidatus Bathyarchaeia archaeon | reverse complement strand
TCTCTTCGTCAGCATAGATTTCGGTGGGTCGCCCCTTAACGAACTTGATTCCCATGTCCCTGGCGCGTTCATAGTAGTACTCGTGTTCTCTTCCGGTGGTTCGTATGTCAATGTAGCAGATTGAAATTTCCGCGTCAGGATTAGCTTCTTTGACCAGAGACGCGTTTTTCAACGAAATCATACAGCAGATTCCTGAACAGTACGGGTTGTAGCGTCTGTCTCGTGAGCCAGCACATTGAACAAAAACGATCTTCTTGGCGGGCTTGCCGTTTGAAGGACGCATAATTTGTCCGCCTGTTGGACCGAATCCGTCGATCATCCTAGCCAATTCAAGGTTGGTGACGACGTCAGGATACTCGTCGTAATGGTACTCTTTTATTGCGCTTGGATCGAACTCTTTGAAGCCCGTTGCAACAACTATGCTGCCCACATTAAAGGTCACCTGCTCAGGCTTCTGATCCAAATCGATAGCGTTTGTTGGACAAGCAGAAACACATTTGGCGCAGTCATGGAACTTGCAGGCGTCCTCGTCTATGACGTAGACTTGTGGGTGAACAACGGGAACGTTGATGTAGATTGCTTTGCGCTTCGACAGGTTTGCATTGTATGCGTCGGAAGTTTCAACAGGACAAACAGAAACACATTTGTCGCAAGCTACACACTTGTCTGCATCAACATACCTGGGCTTCTTTTCGACAGTAACTTTGTAGTTTCCGGGAACGCCGTCAACAGCAACAACCGACGCGTTTGTCAGTATATTCAGGTTAGGAATTTCGCTGAAGCCGGAACGGTACACACATTTTCGGGAAGTGTGGGTGATGGTCTTCACGTCAGAGGAGGGGGGTTGGATGCAGATGGCGCAGTCGTCTGTTGGGAAGAATCGGCCAGCGCGGGCAGCCAAACCTCCAAGAAAGGGCGCCTTCTCGATCAGGTTCACCTCGAAGCCTAAATCAGTCAAGTCCACAGCGGTTTGCATGCCGCCGATGCCTCCGCCGATAATTAGGGCGGATTTGAGGGCGGGGAACTCTAGTTTCTCGATGGGTTCAAGAAGTTTTGCCCGTTCAATGGCTGACAGAAGCATTGCTTTAGCTTTTTCGGTGGCTTCTTTTGGTGTATTCCTGTGTGGCCATGCGCAGTGGTTTTTGAGGTCGATTACTTCAACAAGGTAGGAATTGAGACCTGCGTTTTCGACTGCCTGAGCGATGTTTACGTCACTTATTTTTGTGATGTTTTCAGCGACGACGACGCGGTTGATTTTTCCGTTTTTCACTGCATCTACGATTGTCTGTAATCCTTTGCCTCGCCAGAACTCGCTGCCTCTGGCAATGAGAGCCACGTTGGGGATGGTCTTCACGAAGCTTGTGAGAGCATCGAAGTCTAGGATTTCAGACAGCTGTTTTCCGCAGTCAGATAAGAACACTCCGACTTTAGGTTGCTCCATCTTTCATTCGCTCATCTGCGGACGGTCTTAACTAGTTTCTTGTCGCTGTCAAAGACGTTAACTTCTAGGGGCATCTCGCCGATAGCAAAGTGTGTAGCGCAAGCCCAGCAGGGATCATATGCTCTGAATGCCATCTCAACCATGTTCAGCAAGCCATCGTTAACCACGCCGTTTTTGATTATGCCTTGTGCGGCATTCTTTACGGACATGCAGATGCCTGGCGCGTTATGGGTTGTAGCCACAACCAGGTTAACCTTCTTTGCTAGAGCATTCTCATCCAACTGGTAGTGGTGGATTAGAGTGCCTCTTGCAGCTTCAACTATTCCAACGCCTTCTCCGGGCTTTCCAGGCTTGTTTCGGATGTTCTTGCTGGTTATTTCAGGGTCTTTGATCAGTTCTAGACCGCGTTCAGTCGCATACATCAATTCGATCAGTCTTGCCCAGTGGAAAGCCAAAGTTGCGTGGACAGGTTTTCCGCCAAGAGTCTTGTACATCCGCTCATATTCTGCCTGTGCAACGGGCGTCGCCATACCTTCAGCTGCGTTGAGTCTTCCAAGTGGACCGACACGATATATACTGGTTTCAGGTCCAGTCACGAAGCCCTTCCAGCCAATCTTCTTCAGATAAGGCATTTTAACGTAAGTCCATGGCTCAACATGCTCTTCGATAACGTCCAAGTATTCTTCGGGACCAAATTTGACGAACTCTTTTCCTTGCGTGTCGACCACGCGGACTTTGCCGTCGTAGAAGTTCACCTTGTTGTTTTTGTCAACTGTGCCCATGTAGTATGTGGGCAGGTTGTATGGGTCGCTTGTGATCAGTTTAACGTAGTCAGCATTCTTTAGAACAATATCGTCGAATAGTTTCAGGCTGAACTTGGCGAATTCGTGGCAGCTCTCAAGCATGTTTTGGATGTCTTGGCGTTCTTCCTCGTTTATTGCTTTAGCTATACCGCCTGGCATAGCAGCGCTAACAGGATGAGTTGGTCTTCCTCCGATAATTCCGGTGATTTTTTGTCCATAAGCGCGGTGCTTTATGACCTCGCCTGCGACTTCCAAGCCAGCCTTCTCGATTACTCCAAGAATGTTACGTTTTGCTGCGGGAGCGTCAGGTCCCACAACAAAGTCTGGACCGCCAAGGAAGTAGAAGTGAAGTATGTGGTCGTAGATGAAGTAGCCACAGTACTCTAGTTCCCGTAGTTTCTTGGCTGTTTCTGTGGGTTCCACATTGAATGCTGCGTCTAACGCCTTTGCTCCTGCCATGTGGTGGGCAACTGGGCAGACTCCACAGATTCTGGTTG
>CAZYJH010000195.1:0-2758 GCA_964647775.1 uncultured Candidatus Bathyarchaeia archaeon | reverse complement strand
GAAATTGAAGACTTCATTAAAATAATCCTCATCAAAATACTTCAGGTTAATTTTATGCCTCATTTTCAAAAGTGTGTTCGCAAATATTTCGTTAACGTTTGTATCTTGCACAAAGTCTTCTGACAAATCACTATACTCAGTTTGTAGAACTTTCTTTCCCGCAATAATCAGTTCCTTTTTTTCGAGGTCTCCATCAACAATAAGAGTTGCTAACCCCTTCATAGTTAATTCAGGCTTCTCTGTACCTCGCATGTCTTGTTTTCCATTCTTTCTCGCAACACTTGTAGTACTAAGAAGACCGTTTTTTTGCATTTTTTTGATATGACGGCGAACTGTTGGGTAATTTCTTCCCTGCAATGATTTCTCTAATCCATACATGCTGGGTTGTGAGCCTAAAAGAGCCATCATAATCTCTTTATCCAATGTGTTCATTTTTCTCCCCTTTTTGAATATATTCAGTTCATCAAGTGAATATAATCATAAGTTGTATATAATTCTTACTTACTAACCGCTTAGCGACCTAAAATGAAAACAATCAATGAAACCTTCACAGATGAAGAGTTCCACAAACTCCAGTTTGTGAAGAGAAAAAAAAGTTGGCATGACTTTATAATGGAGTTGGCAAAAAATGAAGAAATGTAAGAACTGTGGAAAAGACGTCCTTGACAACGTGACTTTTTGCAGTAAAGACTGTGCCGAAGCCTTCAAAAACAACAAACAAAAGCTCAAACTGTTTAACATCGAACTGGAAATGCTGAAGGAAGCGGTTGGCTGTAAAGCCGAACTCCAGTTAAGCAGAGGCTCACCCGTCAAAGGCAAAATCGTTGCATTCGACCAGCAATACGGCAAAATAGCGATAGAAGTTGAAGTCAATGACGAAATCAAAACAACCATTGTCAAGCTCAATTATGTTGTAGCCTTCTCGATTTTCAAACCAAAACAGAGGAGGCTTTCCTAATGTTCAGCTCTAAAATCGCAAAATATTTTTACCGTTTCAGCCTTAAAGCAACAAAACATTTTGGCAACAACGGAATATCAATTCTTATCCTATTTGCTGTAACACAAAGATTGCATGGAATTACATCTCTTGTTCCTAACAGCGGTGGCAAACACATTATCTTAGGAGACATCGAAAACTGTACTCTCGAACAGGTAATTGAAGAGTCTAGGTTTGTTCAAGAAAAATATGGTTTGTCGAATATCTACATCAAAAGTGATGCTGAGAACAGTTTTAGAATTTGGTGTTTTTCACTTGTTGATTACAAGACACTTCTCAAGATTCTTCTAAACTTTGAACATCTAGACATGGTCTTTTTTGTTTACACGGTTAAACGAAATAAGGCATCACTAAGAGATTCCAAGAAGAAAGGTCGTCCACCTGAAAAAGTTGTGGCAATTTTAGAATCTTACTGGATGCCAATTCCAGAATACATTGTAGAGGTGTTCTATTACACGGGTGTTGTGAAACAGGGTTTGGCAATTTCTTTAGGAGAGGATGATTGATGGTTTATTCTGAAGCTTTTCAAGAGGCGTTTGATAGGATGGAGAGAGCAACCAATTCTCGTGACTGTAAAACATTAAATGAGTTACGCCTTGTCGCAAAGAGCTATTTCGGAAGTAAATGGTATCCAACAAACAGGCAATGCTATGCACTCAAAGATGAGGCAAAAAGGAGAGGCTATTTCGAAAGATTCAGAGAAAAAAGAGTTAGTCATCCTCAATATGCCAAAAGACAGCCTCAAAGTTATGTTAAGCGAACGTGGAGACATGAGACAGTCTCTGTAAGAGGCAAATCACAAGTTAGGTATAGAGACCTAAAGACAGGGCGCTTCATCAAGAAACCTTAGCTTTGTATAGCCTTCTTTTGACGAATATTGAAAACAGTGTGACAGTCAAAACAAGTGGGAGAATTGTCCATGAAGGAAACTCTGGGATAATATCAATCCAATGTACATACAATTGTACCGACCATGTGCCCTCTCTGGAACCTATAACAAGTGAAGGGAATAATTTTTGTGGTTCAACTTGTTTTAACACTATTGAAAGTTCTTTGGAACCACCAGACATTTCGGCAAAGGCATCTTTAACAGGTTGAGTAACATCCCAATTATACCATTCATTTGACCGTGGGATGTGAATAGTGTCCAACGGAGTACTATTATAGGTAGGTTGATTTCGGAAGTTTATAGTATATTCTCCCCAAGAATTGTTGGAACAATGAAATGCAGCAACTTCAAACGTTTCCGTTAATGTGGTGGGAAATGCCTTTAATGTTGCGTTATCTACTACTGCTCCTTCAGGAATATGCTCTGAGAGATTAAACTTGAGCCATACCACTTGCATCTTATTTCCACTGTTGGCTAAACTGAGCCTTTCTAGATTTCCATAATTTGTTAAGGGAGAAAAATGTGCATCCACGTACGTATCGGCTGATGGAACAAATTCCACTTTTCCATCTTCTGCGAAAGATAAGGGAATCCATGAAAGCAATAAAGATAGCAGAATTGTTACCAAAAATGTAATTCGAGTTGTTCTTTTTTCCCCCATTTATAAACCTAATTAACTCTAGCACGAAATAAGTTGAAAAGCTTTTTTGTCAAGAAACCTTGACCAATCGAAAAGGGTCTAGTCAAGAAAAATTGACCAGTTACTGATTGTGTGTGGGTTTTTTGTTAGATGAGTGGAGAGTAGAGAGTGGAGAGTTGAGAGTTTAGACAAGACAAGAGAAGACAAGACGACACGACAGGAGTAAACAGGA
>CAZYJH010000194.1:0-2774 GCA_964647775.1 uncultured Candidatus Bathyarchaeia archaeon | reverse complement strand
CTGATAGACGTCATCAAAGTAACTCGGCTGGACCCAGAAAACATTGTGACAAGGGAGCTGGCGCTGATTAAGGTGAATGCCCTAAACACTAAGGCTCGGTCAGACATCATTAACTACGCTGACATCTTCAGGGCTCGGGTGGTCGACGTTTCTCCCGAGTCGTTGATGATGGAGATCACGGGAACCCCTGACAAGATCGACGCTTTCATTGGTTTGATGAAGCCTTTCGGAGTGAGAGAAGTAGCCAGAACTGGGATAACTGCCCTCTCCAGAGGAGCCAAATCAATCAAAATCGATGAATAGGGACTTGGCAAAAAAGGATTTATTATTGACTCCCCTCTACGTATTAGAACTGTGTGAGTGATCAGAATGGTAGAAATAGACTTTGGCGGCGTAAAAGAGACCGTAATAACAAGAAATGAGTTTCCTGTAGAAAAAGCAAAAGAGATTCTGAAGAAAGAAACAATCGCTGTCCTAGGATATGGTATTCAAGGTCGCGCTCAGTCCTTGAACATGAGAGACAATGGTCTTTGTGTCATCATTGGACAAGACAAAAAGTTCACAAAAAACTGGGAACAAGCACTAGAAGACGGCTGGGTTCCCGGCAAGACCCTTTTCTCTCTTGAGGAAGCTGCAGAAAAAGGAACCATCAAACTGTATCTGCTGACTGACGCTGCGCAGAAACTGTTGTGGCCAGTACTCAAGCCCACCTTCAAGGAGGGCGACGCGTTATACTTTTCACATGGTTTTTCGATAGTTTACCGGGAACTTACAGGTGTTGTTCCTCCAGAAAACATTGATGTTATTCTGGTTGCGCCGAAAGGTTCCGGGACTTCGGTGAGACGGAATTTTGTGGCAGGCAGCGGAATAAATAGCAGTTTTGCGGTTCATCAGGATTTCACAGGCAGAGCTGAGGATAGAGTGAAAGCCATGGGAATCGCTATTGGTTCAGGTTACCTGTTTCCGACCACCTTCAAGAAGGAGGTTTACAGTGATTTGACTGGAGAGCGGGGGGTTCTGATGGGTGCGCTTGCGGGAATAATGGAGGCACAATACAACTGCCTACGGGAGAAGGGTCACAGCCCCAGTGAAGCCTTCAACGAAACTGTGGAGGAGTTGACTCAGAGCTTAATCAGGCTGGTTGACCAGAATGGGATGGACTGGATGTACAACAACTGCAGCGAAACCGCAAGAATTGGGGCGCTTAGATGGAAAGAACGTTTCAGGGATGCTGTGAAGCCTCTGTTCGATTCGTTGTATGAGCTGGTGGCTTCAGGAGAAGAAGTGAAGATTGTTCTTGAAAAAAGCGCAGAACCTGATTATGCAAAGAAGTTGGCTGACGAGTTAGCTTCTATGGGAAAGTCTGAGATGTGGAGAGCAGGCAAAACCGTGCGGTCGCTGAGACCTGACAGCCAATCTTAAGAAACCAATTGACCCGTTTGCGGGAACCGAAAAATCCCGCCTTTCATATTTTCTTGCTTTAGATGACTTTAGTTTGGCGTTTCTGCTCTATATTCTATCTGCAATATATCAAGTATCATAATATGCTAGTCTGTAGAGGATGGTATTTATAGAAAAATGCTTGTTTCGTTCTAGTATGAAGGTGTGGTTTAGATGAGAAGTTCCTTTGAGATAATAGCCGAAATTTTAGACACCACAAAGAACGGCGCAAAAAAGACGCGCATTATGTACTCGTGCGGACTCAGTTACAGGTTTGTCCAAAAATATTTACAGCTGTTGCTGGAAACTGGTCTTCTCAGAACCGGAAACTCTTATCATACAACCGATAAGGGCTTGGGTTTTCTCCGTAAATACCAAACCTTGCAGCTTCTTCTTAACACAAGAACCTGAGCAACCCCGCCTTTTCTGTTTTGGAAACAGTTTCATGTTCCTCGAACCAGAATAGCCTGTTCGAGGTCGTTTTCTTTTTCCTTCAAATCAGAAAGACAATAACTTCCTGAGAACAGACATTTTTCAATAATGCTCTGTTATTAGGCAGCTAATATGCTGGCGGCTTTGGAAGACAACTCTTTGTATTGCTTGGAAAACTAGAAAAAAGACTGTTTTCATCAATCTTCTGTTATTAGGCTCCTAATATGAAGTTGGCTGGAGCCTGTTGTCTGTGTGTTTAGATCAGTCCTTCCAGTTTCAGCCACTTTTTTGTTGAGTCTACCATGTTTTTGCAGTCGTTTCTGGTGAAGTCGTATTCGTCGGTTTCTGGCTCATATCCTTTGAGGGCGACAGAGTAGTTCTTGAGCAAACCCATGTTATATTCTAGGATTTCCAGATCGTGAAGAGCATCTGACTTCTTTTTCTCCTCGTCGACCATTTTTAGTAGTTCTGTGGCAAAATCGTCCATGGCAGCTGGGTCTAGGTTCTCCAGTTTTTCTCTGTTTTCGAGATAGAGAGTAGCAACTTTTCTCTTAAACTCAGCCGAGAGTGTAGTCAACAAAAAACCTCCAACAATTTCCCCTTAAAGTATTGTTAGAGGTTTCTTATTATCATATCCTTCAGTAAAATTATGATTTTATGGTGTCTGCGCGTTTCCGTCTGTGGTTGTGCCAGAAAAGCGGAACCTTAATTTCTTCCTTTTCTGTTTATGTCGCATAATTCCTTTAATAGAGGAAATGTTTCCTAACCTGAGTGGTCAGAGGCGTCAGACAGCCTATGCTGATTCGAGAAATTATACTGGAAAACTTCATGTCCTACGAGTATGCGCGGATACCCTTCAAAAAGGGCGTCAACGTAGTCTGCGGTCCAAACGGCGCAGGCAA
>CAZYJH010000193.1:0-2810 GCA_964647775.1 uncultured Candidatus Bathyarchaeia archaeon | reverse complement strand
GTGCGAATGACGTTCTAAGCTTCATGCTCGAGACCTCCATTCTATACGCTGTATCAAAGCTTTCAAATATTATATTTAAAATATAATAGAGAATACACTATTAATATTAACTATGGGATATATATAGAAAAACATGCGCAAAAATCTAGAACAATCCTACATGCGTGTACAGTTAGCTACTATTGTTTAATATTAGTGAAATTTTTATCTACAGCTTAACCTTAGTCTCCTAATAGAATCGAACAGAGAGTTAGGTTCTCCTGTGTTGTTTGATGTAATAACATGTTAGACTGTTGAATTGATATTAAAAGGATTATGGAGATCACTTCTAGAGAGAAAGAGCGTGGTTGTGTATTTGAATATGTTTTATTTGGGGTTTAAAATTTAACCCTTTAAACTGCTTGATAGTGTCACTTCAAGGTATTTCTATCACGCTAACGTTCCAGCTAGCGCTCACTTGTTCCGCGTTTTTTTGAATTCTTCTTCTGTTCCCCAAGCTCCATGTTCTTGATGTGCAGTAAAGGTTGTAAAATCCATTTTCGAATCATAATAAACTGACGAGTTTGTATAAGATGAGGCATTATCATTTCCATAATAAATATAGATTGTTGCATTGCCAACAGACAAGTCTTCGGTTAGTTCAACAATAAAAGTTGCATTGTATCCTGGGTGAGATTCATATAACTCAACATTTAACAATGTTTCACCATCAGAAGCTGTGAATCGTATATCATCAAAGTCTGTCTGGCTTTTTGCTCCAAGATTTACAATGCTACCATATTCTTCGGTGTATATCCAGCTTGTTTCTTCCATATTTGCGAATACATCATCAGTTTTAGCCCAGCCAATAGCATAGTGAGTTCCAACTAGAGGACCATCCCCTTCGAAAAACATATAATCGTAATCTCCGTTTCGCCAAAAAACAGCATCACCCGAGTTTGTCGCCCAATCCTGAGAAATCTCGTCCACCACAAATATCGGATTTCCCGGATTCTTTGTCAAGTCTTCTATGTTTGTGCCATAGGCAAATCCTGTTTCTTCACCACTCACATGACCTCCACGGTAAGGTAAAAGGTAAATTTCATCTTCTTTCCAGATGTCTGAAGCCCCAGCATAGTTGTCATCCCATTGCCCTGCGGAACCATTAGGTATTATAGGGTTTGCACTTGACTTAGTCCAATTCACTAGATCAGTGGAAGTTGCTAACCCCGTTTGGATATCTGCATATCCAGGTCCATCACCATCCCCTCCTTCGTATATCATTAAAAATTGTGACGTATCGTCATCAAACACAACTTGAAGACCATTAAAACCAACGTATGTGTCATCCCATTCTCCACTACTTCCGCATTCTAGAACAGCTCCTAACTCAGTTTCTGGAGTCCAATTGCCATCTAGGTCGTCATTAGTTGCGATGTAAACCTTGTAATCGATATCCCATTGAGGTCCATATGCATAGAATAACCAATACTTTTCAGCAGTATCTCCACTGATGCCTAAATCTGATTCACTGTACTTTAATGGTTCTCCAGTAGTAATGTTCTTTAGTATGCCGTGTCCACCATGAGAATTGGCGGTTATAGACAACACTGGATTGTCTCCGTCTGGTGTCCATTCCCCTTCTGGGTCAGTTGAGGTGAAATGTCTTAGATTTCGTTCCCATCTTCCAGTAGAAACGGAAGTGTAAGGATCAGAGTTATTGTAATACACAGTTACCATAGAACGATAGTTTTCACCGAGATATGTTCCGTTAATTACGACATGACTTTTTCTATAAGTCCAGTCGTCAGGGAATGTTTGAGACGTGTTTGCGTAGAATTCTACTGGGCTTTCTACGTCAGTTAGTTGATTCTGCGTAGTGGCGTTGACGCTTTGAAGTGTGTTTACTTGAGACTGTAGGTTAACCCCACGGGATAAAAATGGGCTCCGATAACTCCAAGTAAAACGATGGCAAGAATAAACACGAACATGCTTCGGGATAGTTTTGGCAATGTTAAAAGCTCAGACATATTTTACCATAGATTTTTAATAAAAGTATTTTTGTCAAGAAAATTTGACCAAAGTTTGCGTTTCTTAGTCAAGAAACCTTGACCAAACCACTCCTTTTTCTAGTTAAGAATTGACCAAGTGCAGATAAATAGGGTTACCACTAAAACCCGCGAGAACTCGGAATAGTAATATAGCAACAAGATAAATGTTGAGACTATGAAGCTTAGAGACCGTGACGTCATAGTCACTAGAGACGGCATAATTTTCAGGGTTTACGGTTGCCTTCATCCCTCAGGCGCCTACGTGTGTGACCCAGAGTATGCGTCGCCGACCGTCTTCAGGTCAGCTAATCCTAGGGCAAGAAGAGGCGAAAACAGTACAGTTTACTACAAGTTTTTTGCGGACGAGGGACTGAAGCTTGTCTTGAACAGTTTTCCGCGGTACACCGTCTTTTATGAGCCGCTTCAGAAGTGCTTGGTAGGCGTAAACGAAACCGACATAGCCGAAGTCCGCAAACCAGACATAGGCTTACAGCAGGTGCTGGAGAAAGAGCCTAACGATGTATTGCTGAAGGCGCTTCATGATTTATTGGAACGGGTTTTGTCTCAGTCAGGCTTGAATGAAAAAAATTTTGGGGTGTTCGGTTCCCTTCTGCACGGCTTCTATCACCCTAACCTTTCGGACTTGGACTTTATCGTTTATGGCAGAGAAAACATGGATAGGCTCTGCGAGGCGCTGGAGACCCTTTACAGGGAGGATCCGTCGCTGCGGAACGAGTTTGACAGCATGAAGGCTGTTGAGTCGAAGGACTGGAAGTTCCT
>CAZYJH010000192.1:0-2936 GCA_964647775.1 uncultured Candidatus Bathyarchaeia archaeon | reverse complement strand
GCTTGACCCGCGCAATGTCCTGCTGCGTCATCATGCGACCCAAGCACCAAGTGTTGACCTGCGCAAGGGCTTTGTAGTCGATGTCGGTTATGTTCTGGGTGGCGGCTACAAGCCCAACCCCATATTTTCGTGCCTGCTTGAAAAGAAACGCGTAAGCCTCTTTTGGGGGAGGATTCCGTGGGTAGGGCGGAATGTATGGTGCGATTTCGTCAACGTAAAAGAGCAGTTGAACGTCTTCTGAGGGATTCTTTAGCATCCAGCAGTAAAGTTCCCTGAGGAGGGTGGCGAGGAAGAACTGTTTATCGTTTCCAGAACTTAACGTATTCATGTAGATGATGTTAACGGGAACCTTTCCGTCGCTCCTGTCCATGAACATATCCATGTCGATTTGGACGCCCTTCTGAAACATAAGAGACGGAGTTCCCACAGTAAGAAACCGCAGCTTACGAGCAATCTCCTGAGGCTCCTTCTTTGTGACGAAACTCTGCAGCATCTGGGCAATTTCGGAGGGAGGATTCAGCACTATCTCAGCCATGTGCGCCATGTCTTTGACTGCTTCTCCTTTTCGCCACAGATTCTCCAGAAGCGTAAACAGGTACGCTTTGGCTCCCTTTCCAGCATCCGAGCCCAAGTCATATCCGAGAAAGCTTGAGAGAGAAGTGGCGGTCATGTCAAGGGCTACGATGGCTTCCTCATGGGGAGTGTCCTTTGACGGAAACGACAGAGGGTTGACGCTGATGGGGATACCTTTGCTGCTGGCGGGCGTAAAAATTGCTATTCTGGCCTTCTCAAAATACTCCTCCTGCATTGTCAGGGGTATTCCGTGGCTCTCAATCTCTTCCGGGTTTCCTTTCAGGGCAAGCGAGGAGATGTCGCCTTGGGGATCAACAATGACCACGGGGATGTCGTGACGCACAGCCTCTTCCATCACGCATTTGCAGAGCACGGTTTTGCCTGAGCCGCTGGCGCCTAGAGCCATCAGGTGGCGGTGAAGAGCCTCTGCAGGCAATTCAACTGTGGCGTCTGTTCCCTGTTCTTTGCCTAGGAAAAAAGACAAGATTGTTCTCCTCCCGTAAAGTTACCCTCATCTTTTTTATTTATCTATCTCCACACGCTGAAACAAGTTAACTGTTTGCCTGATTTTTTGAGAAAAAATTTACATACATATTTGATTCAAACATGTAATCTGGAATCTGTTTAGGTTATCTTCGTGTATAGGTGTTGATGATAACAAATTGTCAGTTAACAAAAAACTTGTAATTTTAGCTGTTGTATGTCTAGTAGTCACATTGTTTTTTGCAGTGTTAATCATAAAAAACGTGCCGCTTCTTTTTGAGAACAAGGAAGTGCCTCATGAGGACACATGGGGAATCTACGTTTTAGACTTGAAAACCAAAAAAACAGAGCTGATCTATTCCTCGGCGGACAGGATTTCTCGTATACGACTTAACAATGCTGGAGACAGGCTGGTTTTCTCACAGCAGATTGACCGCAACGGCATCGAGTGCGCGGCGGGAGGATCTGTTATAAACGTATGTGAGGAGATTTGCGGCATCAGTGTTGACGGCGAAGATTATAGGCGGCTTACTGACAACGAGTTCTTCGATTTGATTCCATGCTGGTCATCTGATGATTCGCAGATAGTTTTTCTGTCGTTCCGCGAGACCATGGACATATTCATTATGGATGCTGATGGCGGCAACATACGTGAATTTTATGATTCTGGGGGTCATGACAGCGACCTGCACTGTTCAGGCGGCAGGATGGCTTTCACACGGGACAGCCAAATATGGATAATGGACGAGGATGGAGCCAACCTTGCTCAGGTTACGGAGTTTCCTCGGGCAGGTGAATGGGGCAACGCTGTTTTGCCGTTTGGGGACTATGACCCATATCTGAGTCCTGACGGGAACAGGATAGTTTTTGAGCGGCTGGTTGACGATGAGACAACTCATGGCAACTACAACATTTACGTAATCAACGTGGATGGTTCAGGAGAAACCGCCCTCACGGACATGGGATACACGCAGGGTCTGCCAGTTTGGTCTCACTCAGGGGAACAAATTGTGTACATGGTAAGCGCTATAGGAAACGATGGAAAATATGACCTTTACATCATGAATTCTGATGGCTCAGAAAACCGCAACATTACTCCCGACTATTTTCCAGCAGACTTTCTGTGCCACGACCCCATATTCTCAGAAGACGACACGAAAATCTTTTTTGTTGGAGAATGGTACCAGGATTAGACAGGTTATAGGGGTACTTACTCATTCACAGATAAACGAATATGCTTGAATGAATGTATATACTTTAAGTACGCATGACGAGTATAATAAGAGGGGGAACGAGGATGTCTACAGAGTCAAGTTCTCAAGACACTGTGCACACCAAAAACGCACACGGCATCGCGCGGCACTGTGAGATAGGAAAGATCATGACTTCTGAGATTGTGACGATAGCTCCTGAAAACACATTGTATGAAGCTGCCAGAATAATGGGTGAAAAGCACATTGGAAGCTTGATAGTGATGAAGTATGCGACGGCAGTGGGCATAATCACAGAAAGGGACCTGCTGCGCGAAGTTGTGACTAAAGAAATCGCTTTAGAAAAAGACTGGTTAGCTGGCGGAGCAAGCATAAAAGAAGAAAGAGTTGAGAAAATCATGTCCTACCCGCTCATTACGATACCCGTAGAATCCAGCATAAAAGATGCGGCTCAAGTGATGATTGAAAAAAAAGTCCGGCGACTTCCAGTCCGTGAAGAAGGAAAGGTTGTGGGAATCATAACCGCCGCAGACCTCATCCGCTGTCTCCCTGCGACAACAGAAACTATGCAGCCATGGTTTGAAGTTGATTACTTCATGAGTAAACATGTCATATCTGCCGATGAGGAAACGTCCGTAGAAGGCGTGGCAAAGATTATGGGCGAAAAGA
>CAZYJH010000191.1:0-2940 GCA_964647775.1 uncultured Candidatus Bathyarchaeia archaeon | reverse complement strand
AGGGATGACGACAGTCGTACCGGCAAACGGTGCAAGCCGTTAAGGGCTCCAGAAACAAGCAATGGGTTTGCTGACCAGAATCTGGGATGACGAAATTCTGGAGCGAGGAGAAACCCGTAGGGACGGGTACTAACTGTTCCGGGTAAAGGTCGTCGGTTCAATTCCGGCCGACCCCACCATCCCGTTTATGTTGTGTCTAGATTGTAGGAGCGGAATTGTTTTCTGTTACATTTTGAAGGGGCGATGGGTTGAGGAGGATGTTGGCTTAAAACATAAAGGGTAATTGGGGCATGATGAAGAATGTTATTGGTCAGTGTTTGAGGAGGTTCATGGGAGTTTTTCGTTTTTCTCGATTAAGTCGAAGTGGCGATTCCTGGTTCAGGGTTTTGTCTAGCCGAGATGGGGCTAGGGTCTTTTGGTTTGCTGTTGTGGCGCTGTTGGTTGTTGTGCTTCTGCTATCGCTTGTAATCGGAGGTTTATTCCCGAAAGAGGGGCGGGAAGAGGTGTTTGTGGGTGTAATGGTGGGATACGATAATGTTGAGGATATTGTCGGGTTTGTGGACGAGGTTGAGGAATACGTTAATCTTGTTGTGATAGGCTCATTGGATGTCACAACAAACTACACGAAGCTGACCACAGTTTGCGATTACCTGCACAGCAAAGGTTTGTACTTTATCCCCTTCATGTTCATAGTCGAGTATCTGGAGAAGCCTGACTTTTTTCAGGTAGCTAAGGCGAGGTGGGGAGAACATTTTCTTGGAGTGTATGTTACTGATGAGCCGGGAGGAAGACAGTTTGATTCAGATAATGTTCGAATCGTAGATGAGGCTGAGAATTACAGTGACGCTGCTTCTCAGTACGTTGAGGGCTATAATGGTGGGTTGCAGTTGTTTTTTTCTCACTTCGAAGAGTCCGATGACGTGACTGCTTTCACGTCTGACTATTTGCTGTACTGGTTCGACTATGAGGCTGGTTTTGATGTTGTTTTTGCAGAGTTTGGCTGGAATTTCAGTAGACAGTTGCATGTTGCGCTCTGCAGGGGAGCAGCTGAGATGCAAGACAAGGAGTGGGGTGCAATCGTAACTTGGACGTACCGAAACCCGCCGTATATTGAGGATGCGGAGATGCTTTACAGTGACTTGGTGTTAGCTTACGAGAATGGCGCCAAGTACATCCTTGTCTTTAATTATCCCACAAACGTAACCGATTACGGGCTCTTAACTGAGGACCATCTGGAGTCTATGAGACGATTCTGGGACTACATGAAGGATGTTCCTCAGCCTACGCAAGCATCGAAGACGGCTTATGTTCTTCCCGCCGATTACGGTTATGGATTCCGTGGAGCAGACGATAGAATATGGGGGCTGTGGGGTCCAGATAATCTCTCTGCAACGGTGTGGAACAAGGCAAACAGTCTTCTGGCAGTGTATAACAAAAACTTGGACATAATTTATGACAGCGCAGAACTTGACCAGCAGCAACGGTATGAAAAACTGATCTTTTGGAACGGCACAACAGTCCAATCTGACTGAAAGCTCGCATTTGCGCAAATAACGGGAAATGAGGCTACAGAAAGTTAGTAGACGTAGGATATGGCTACGACTATGTTTGCTGTTCCGTTTTGCGGGTCGTCATAGCCAACTCTTATTTCCACGTTTGAGGTTGGCAGAACTGGAAATCTGAAATGGGTGTCTACTCCAAAAATCATTTTTTGCTCGTAATATACGCGGTTGTTTGCGGTCCATATTACCTGTGCGTAGATTTCGCCTGTTCCTGTTGTTGACCCTCCGCCGAACTTGTCAAATCGAATGTATCCTGCATAATCTATTGTCTTGTTCCATGACATGTATGTGCCCGCAGTTACGTTGTCGTAGTATTCGTCTAACCAATTTTCTGTTTTTTCAAGTTCAATTATGTCGGTGAGGTTGGTAATCTGGCTTTGAAGAGTTTCTATGTCGGAAGTCATGTTGACAATCTGGCTTTGAAGTTCCTCCTTTTCAGAAGTCATCACAGAAATCTGTTCGTCTTTGTCAGTTATGTCAGAATTCAAAGAGTTGATGGTGTCGTCTTTGCTGTTTAAAGTTGAGCTGTAGAAGGAAATTACTGAAATCAGGCTAGTTGCCAAAATAACGCAGAACACTAACGCACTGGCAAGTTTTCTGTCACTAACTTGTTTCTCGCTCATAATGCCTCACCCCAGAGACAGAATATCTCGTTCTTTTTTGCCTAAAAGACTTTTTGTAAAGGTTTCTTGACCAAAAGAAAAAGGCGGTCAATTTTTAGGTCAAGATTTCTTGACAAACGAAATTCTTCAGATTCAACCGCGTTTCTGGATTGCTACAGTGCCGTACCTGGCAGATAGACATGTTAAGAAATTGGTGTTCATCATAAGCTTACTAGATTAAAGAACAGACTATTGAGACTTTGATTAACAAAGAAGTTCTATTGTTATCTAAGTTCCTAAGAAATGAAGGATAAACGTGGATTCCTAGATTAGCAGAAAATTAATCGTGAAAGAGGAAAGGGTTTGCTGGGACTTTAGAAAGTGAAGGAAAGGGAAAATGAACAAAAACCCAACATCCTTTTCGAATAAACTTTCTAAGACCCATTCAGCCTCGCTTTAAGCCATTCATTTCTGAGGGTGCATACTTCAAAATTGTGAATAATAGGGGTTTGCTGACGCTTCTGCACGGTGTTCAAAGAGGGAATGAAAAGCAATGGAGCTACTATTGCTATTGCAGATTCATTTCCCGTACTCGAAGCATTTTCAGCCCCCTTCTATTCTTCCGATGTTTTACTTCCCGAATAAAAAAAGGGAAGGGAAAAATTTGGGTTATTTTTGTTTTTTGATGATGATGTATAGTCCGATGAGTATGCCGACGATAACTAGCACTATGACGGCTAGGTCGATTGTCAGGTAGGCGGGCATTTCTGGGCATG
>CAZYJH010000190.1:0-2947 GCA_964647775.1 uncultured Candidatus Bathyarchaeia archaeon | reverse complement strand
ACCCAAATATCCAAACATGATCCCCTAGCCGTGGACGGAGCCCTCAACGCCGTAACCTTCGCCTCAGAGTCCGCGGGCGAACAAACCATCATCGGACTTGGGGCAGGAGGAATAGAAACCGCCAGCGCAGTCTTGCGGGATCTGCTGGACATAAAACAGAACATAGCAAACAAGATGATAACATAAGCGAGGAAGAAGACTTGAAGAAGATAGTGATGAAGTTTGGAGGAAGCTCTGTAGCTACTGGCAAAAAGATTCGTCACGTAGCCAAACTGATAGCAGAAAACAGAAGCGAAGAGTGCGGAGTTGTTGTCGTAGTTTCAGCGCTGGAAAATGTTACAAACCAGCTTATCCAAGCGGCGGAGGAAGCAAAAAAAGGAAACCGCGACTATATCCGCAAATTTAAGCAGGAAATGCTTGAAAGACATTTAGCTGCAGCCAAAGAAGCCATCAGCGATAAGCGGTTAGAGGCTGACACTGGGCAGGTTCTCATTGATAGGCTAGGCGAGCTTGAGCAGGTCTTGACGGGAATCGTTTTTGTCGGCGAGCTTACACCAAAATCGAGGGATAACGTTCTTTCTTTTGGGGAAAAACTGTCTGCGCCCATAGTCAGCGGAGCCCTCAACGACATGGGAGTCAGCTCTCAGCATCTCACTGGGGGAGAAGCGGGGATAGCAACTGACAACAACTTTGGGGAAGCAGGTCTCCTCATGAACGTCACCAAATTTCAGGTCAAAAAGAACCTTGAGCCCCTGCTGAAAAAAAGAGCCGTTCCCGTAGTGACGGGCTTTATTGCGGCAACACAGAACGGAGAAACCACAACCCTGGGCAGGGGAGGCTCAGACTACACCGCCACCATCCTGGGAGCAGCCCTAGAAGCTGACGAGGTTTGGATATGGACGGACGTTGACGGACTGATGACGGCAGACCCAAAAATTGTTTCCTCAGCCAAAACAATCAATGAAATGTCCTTCCAGGAAGCCACAGAACTGACGATTTTCGGAGCCAAAGCCATGCATCCCCGAGCCCTGGAGCCAGCCAGAAAAGAGGGAATCCCCGTCAGAATCAGAAACGTCTTCAGCCCAGCCAATCAGGGAACCCTGATAACAAAAGAAAAGAAGGTTAAAACAGAAGACGGAGTGAAAGCCGTAACCCTAGTCAGAAACGTTGCAATGATAACCGTCAGCGGAGCAGGCATGGTCGGCGCCCCAGGCACAGCAGCAAAAGTCTTCGAAGTTCTCGGAAAAGAAAACATAAACATCCTCATGATCTCCCAAAGCGTCTCAGAATCAAACATCTCACTGGTCATCCAACGAAACCTGCTGGAACGCGCAGTCAACACCCTAGAAATAGCACTACTAGGCAGAGACTTCATCCGCGAAGTCATGTCCGAAGACGACGTCTGCGTAGTCGCAGTATTAGGGGCAGGAATGAAGGGAATGCCGGGAGTAGCCTCAAGAATCTTTTCTGCCGTTGCACATGAAGGAATAAACGTCCGCATGATCGCACAGGGCTCATCTGAACTTAACGTCTCCTTTGTAGTCAAAGAAAAGAAGGGCGACGACACAGTCAGGGCAATCCACAAAGAATTCAAGCTAAGCACAAAATAATCGGGGGAGTTCTCCCGAAGACCAAACTTTTAGTAGGTTTGTTAGATTTTTTGATATACCCAATGAGTTATATGAACTTTCCAAAGATAAATGTTTTCGTGAAAAAGAGATTTTTTTATCTGATTGGATTTCTTTCTTATTCTGTTTGCGGTAACATTTAGGATTGTTTCTACTTGCTTTTACACCTCCTTTGTAGCAATTTTGTTCGTGTAATTTCAAATTCTACACCTCATTACAATTTTTGAAGAATCTAAGATATAATCTTTGTTGGCTACGGTCGCAAGGCTCCTCGCCTTGCTCCCACCCGCCCATTCGCATGCGTGGGAAGATGCTATATTTGAGTGACAACATTTTATTTGGTTGCCGTGTGCTCAATGAAGATTCTCAAGGAGACGGGTAATTATCTGAAGACTAGAGCAAGATTGAGATTGTTGCTAGTCGTTCCTTGCATTGTCGTATGTATTATGTTGTTGTTGTCTGCGTTTCAGTGGTCGCCACTTTATGTTGATGTTGGAGATTGGGGAGTACCTCGTAGCGTTTTCATGGTTGTTCCATTGTTTATGAGTTGGTATTGGTGGCGTGAATACACTAACTACAAGAAGGGCTTTGAAGGCGAAGTTATGGTTGCTGAGCTGCTGAAGTTGGGATTACCTGATGATTTTTACTTAATTAATGATGTCAAGATTAAAGATGTGAACGGTAGAGTACGTAATATCGACCATGTTGTTCTTTCTCCAAGAGGGATATTTGTTATTGAAACAAAAAACTGGAAAGGAAAGATAACGGCTGTTGAAGACCGATGGTCAACAACCATTGGTAACCCAAGCAGACAAACTCAAAAAAATGCATTGTTCATAAAGAAAGTCATTGAGTCGTTAGAACATTTTAAAAGTATGAGAATTTGGGTTGAACCTATTGTTGTTTTTGCGAACTCCGATATCGAATTGGACGTACGGAATATGGCTGTTAAAGTTGCAAAGTTAAACGAATTGTTATATTGTCTTATAACTTTCGAGGGAAACAATAATTATTTGACCGATTTCTCGACTGAAGAGTTAGACTTGATTGGAGAAGAAATCCTGCGCCAAACTTCATAATTTGTGGCAACCTCGAAACTCGCTCAGGATTGTTTTCGGTGGATACGTGCGGTTTTTTTACTAGAGTTGCCTCGGTGTCACGGCTTCGCTCACACATTGTTCCTAGCTGACAGGTAATTTAGAGAATACAGGTATTTGGCCACGCTGGAACATGGTTCGCTCAGCCTAAACAGCCTCGCTAATTCGCTCGGCAACCTCGGCACTCGTAAAAAAACCTACAACTGGACAACGTCAATGAAT
>CAZYJH010000189.1:0-2966 GCA_964647775.1 uncultured Candidatus Bathyarchaeia archaeon | reverse complement strand
CTGTTCTCGGAACCCTTGTTTTGATTGTCTGCCTTTCAGTTTTTAGCCTAGAGGTCGCGATGATCCTGTCTCTGGTCGCTTGGTTACTGCTGGTTAGACATTACTATGAAACGGGAATTTTAGGTTCCATCGGGGTGGGATTAACGTCAGTGATTGTCGCAGCAGTTATTCTAATTCTTTTGGATATGGTTCTTGGGAATCCGGGACTGGTTTTCAGGTGGCTGCCTTTCGTCTCTTAACAGTGCAAGTGAGGAACAGGAAACGTTGAATCAGAAGAAAAAGACGGCGGTTCTCGGTTTAGTTTTTCTCGCGTTACTGACTTTTGCTTATGTAGAGAACACCTCTTTTTTTGGCATTGTAGGAGACGTTTTTTCGAATCCGCCACTGGCTGTTTTGTTTGTTTTTGTTCATAATGTGTTGGTTGTCTCGCTTATTCTGCTGGGAATGACCTTCTATGTTGGGCTTGTCTTGAATTTCTTTCCTCAGAGGAAGATAGAGTATGTGGTCCTGAATAATCCGCGCATATTCGCGCTTGTTTTCACGTTGATGATCATCTTCATCAGCATTCTACGGACAATCATGCTGGTTTATGGTCAGGTTGTCGTGAACACGTTGCTTTTTGTTATTCTTTTAAGCACTCCAAACGCCATCATCGAAGGATACGGAATATTCAAAACCATAGAAAAGACGCTGAAAAGAAGCATGACCACGAAGGCGCTTGTGGCGATTTACCTGATTTTCTTTGTTGCTGCGCTTGTAGAAATCGGTTATATGCTTCTTTTGAGGGCAGTAATCTAGGCGGCTACGCCTTTGGTTTGATTTGCTCAGTTATTATCATCGTTGTCGTGAGGAAAACGTCAGGCTGCACTCGAAGTTTTTCTGTCAAGAACTTATCCATGTGAACGATGTCTTCTACGTCTATTTTTATGACGACGTCGTTTTCTCCGATAACAAGGTTTGCTTCTACAACCTCTTTGAATTCGGAGATTTCTTTCAGGAAATCCCTCTCTGAACCCGACTTGACTATAATCAGAACATACGCAAGCAAAACCAATTCACCAGCCCAGCTTTTGATTCATGGTTACTTTAGCAGAACTTAACTTTTTTGGGACAGCTTCTCATGTTTTTCTGGAAAAAAGACTGATTTCAACAATCAGCTGTTATTAGTCGCCTAATATGATTGCTGGGTTGCTGTTTTGGGCAGTTTCTTTCTGTAGATTGCAACGGTCAGAGCTATCGTTAAGAATAGTGGAAGAATAGACCATAATGGAAACTCTGGAATTGATTCTGTTCCGATTATTTCCATGGTTTTTGTGTTGTGACTGTAGGTGAAGTAGATGTACGTGTTGTCTGTGTCATCGTTAATTGTTATAATTTCATAATTGCCTCCCACGAAGAAAACAAGCCAGTTATTATCTTCAACATCCAAGAGGTCTTTGGGAATTGTCACCCTACAGAAGCCAATTGTCCCAGTTTCACCCTCCACACTGAAGTGTATCAGTTTTTCTTCGGCTTTGAAACTAAAATCTGAAATGGTTGAGTTGCTGATTACGTCAACATCGTAGCTGGTCCATTCCCATGTGCCAGCGTCGAAGCTTTTGATTGGAGCCATAAGTGGATAATTATCCGTTAAAATTATGTTAGCAATGTTGAAGTCTGCCATGAAGTGATAATTACGAGTGTCGTTTGTGTATATTATGTAGGGCGTATCGCCTATTCCGTCACAGTTGGCGTCTGTTCCTTTGTAGTCACTCCAGTAATTGCCTTCAGAGCCGTTATCCAAAAAGTCAGTTCCGAGTACCCCTTCCCAGACAGTAAACGTTTTTTCTCCTTCAGGCAGCACCTTGTTTTCTACAAAATCAAAGTAGTTATGGTAAAACGTATTATTGGATGCATCGTTGACTCTGTTGCCCAGAATAACACCTTGAATATAGTTCGCATAAAAAACATTGTCGTTACCTACAATTGCCAAGTTGCTGCTGATTGTGTTTCCGTAGACAATGTTACGGGAGCCACCAACTCCTACAAAATTGGTAACATTATTTTTAGCTACTATGTTTTCGTAACCGCTTACATCAAGACCACCGCATATACCACTATCAGCAGTTATGATATTATCACAAAGTATATTGTAGGAACCGCTTGAACGAATTCCACCACCTGAACCAGACACGTTGTTTGAAGTAATTGCATTGTAAGACCCAACACAATGAACAAAGACGTCAACACGTCCGTTTATAGTGTTGTTAGCAATGGTCTGATTAGACCCACTCAAAGTTATTTCGCCTGATGATATATTGTTGTTTACTATTTGGATTCCGTCACCATTTCCTCTTATGCAAAAACTAGCGCCACTAACCGTAATCGTGAAACCCGAGATTTTGACATGGTCAGCGTGGACATCTATTGCGGAAGTCCAAATAAGGTTAGGCCACTTACCTAACCACGTCGAATCCATGTTTTCAATTACTGTGTTGCCGGGGTCTTCACCTATTAGCGAGATTGTCTGGTTGATTACTAGCATGTGTTCGGGATAGGTTCCCTTTTTCACAAATATTGTGTCGCCTTCTGTAGCGTTTCCGATGGCATCGGCTATCGTCTGGTAATCGTCTGGAACAACAATTGTGTTAGGCTCCGCTTCTACTTTAGCATCTAGAACAACCACTAGACAAAAGAAAGAATAAGAAACAAAACAGCTGCTGCCGTGGTTTTCCTATTCTTGTAGTGCATAACAATTCATTATAGGAAAAAAATTGTACAAAAGGGTTTTTGTAAAGGTTTCTTGACCAACCAAACGATACAGTTAGTCAAGGTTTCTTGACAAAACCTTCTGTGAACATAGTAATCACTAGCCGCGACTAACGAAAGCTAAAACAGGTCTGCTTAACTAACAAAAAACTATGTTATGCTGACGTTCTGTATCTGGAAGTACCGTTTTGCAAGAAAACGGATTCTTTCAGCGTTTC
>CAZYJH010000188.1:0-2987 GCA_964647775.1 uncultured Candidatus Bathyarchaeia archaeon | reverse complement strand
TCTCCCGAACCCCCCACTTTTTTGTTTCGAATGGTCTCTGCACATGTTCACAAATTTTTTGGAACAAACATTCCTTGAAGGCAGAATTCATATTTACTTAATTCCAGATAGATGGTTGAAAACAAAACGTTAACTGTATGCTCACAAAAATGAAGCGGGGAAACAGTTATGGAACTTAGTAAACGCAAAGCCCTCATGCTGGCGTTCTGCATAACCGCTTTGTGCAGCCTTTTGTTAGCAGTACCGCTACTTACACAACATTTACCTGACTTGCCGACCACAACCGCAAAGGCAATAAACTATTTTGAGGAATCAGATGAGCCGTACGCCCTGCTGTGGCTCGACGTGATGCATCGACGCTTCGGAATCGAGGAGTTCGCCGATGCCCTGCAACGCTACGACCAAATTCTGGCTGAGCAACCGACACAGTGGTCTCTGTTGAATGTGTTCAGGCGCATCGCCGTTCATGACAATCCTATGCAGGCTGAGGTGCTGGAGTCTGTGTTGACCCCAACCGACCTCATCATCTCCTATGCGCTTTATTGTGACAGGTTTGGGTTGCCCTCTGACTACGTTGAGACGCTTGACAGTGCGGTGAGTGAGGGCGGCTACTACTTGACACATGTTCTTTTGGCGTGTATCTGGATTCAGGAAAACGGCTGTGAAGGGGCACTGCCCAACGGTTTCGTCGACAAGGTGTACCGCGCCACCGCCGTGATAGTCAACAGAAACCCGATGGTTGTGGATGACCTCACGCTTGAAGCTGCGGCGTTTCTCTACTTGGCTGGACAGGGTGAACGGGTCAACCCCTCTTTCGTTAACCGTGTCATAGCAAGCCAGAACAACGACGGCGGCTGGGAAGAAGCACCTGATGGACAGGGCGGCTCATACTGGCACTCCACAATCTTGGGGCTCTTGCTCCTGCTACACGTGCAATATCCTGCTGACTACTATCCGCCAGTTCTCGCTTTCCCATCGCCATAAAATGAAAATTCTTACTTTCAGGTTGGTTTAGGACGTGTATTTCTTCTCCACACATGTTATGGGAGTAATTTTTTGACTGTCTATTTTACAATCAGGACAGAACAGGGAGCATGTTTTGTTACTGTGTCACTTACACTTCCTAAAAGAAGATGCTTTAACGCAGAGTGCCCTTTAGCACTCATGACTATTAGCGAATAGTTTTTCTCTTTAGCAAACTTAACAATTTCATGACCAGGGTTACCTGATGCCTCGCTCAAAACAAAATCTGTACCAGTGCATTTTTCATTTTTCGCGATCTCCTTAGCTTTACGCAAAATCTTTTGCCCAACCTCCAGTAATGGTTCAATCGGAAAAGCTGCGCTCTCTCCAGTGAATGGGATAGAAACAACATACAAGACGGTTATTGTCCCATCAACCTTGCTTGCTAACCAACAAGCATACCTAAGACCTTTCTCACTGTTTTCAGACCCGTCAATAGGAACAAGAATCTCATTAATCATAAACATCACATTCCAACATTAATCAAAATCTACTACAAAATAAAAATTTCTGTTATTATAGCTTTTGGGCTAAACAAAGCAATCATCAACAGAATGTGGTTACCATAAAAATTTAAGAAGGGGGTATAGACTCTGAAACTCCTTCTGTTGCTCTTATTTCAAAATGTTTAATCAGAGCAGTCTGGTTGAAAACGAAGTAGATTGAATTGTGTGTGCTATTGTTTGTTTCAGTGTAGTAGGAATCATCCATTTTGTAGTATTTAGCGATTACAGAGAGTTCTCCCCAAATTAAGTCAGTGGGAATTGTTACATTGCAAAAAGCGTTTTCTGGGTCTCCTGTAAAATCAATTGAAACAATCTTGTCTAATCCAGAGTAGCTGACTTCTGGCGCAGACGTGTAATTACTTCTGACGGTTATTACATATGTGTCCTCTGCTACAGAAAGGGGAAACGTGTACAATTTACCTTCTGACACGTCATCTTCTGTCGAATTGAGCAATACCCCCCCAACTACAATCAGTGAGCTAATCAGCAAAATCGTGAGAAAGACAATTGGAAAAGACTTGTTCACATAATCACCAACATAAGCTGACAGTTTTGTAGAGAAAAGGGTTTTTGTAAAAAATAATTGACTAAAACAGCCTTTCGCAGTCAACAAAGTTTGACTAAGAAATAGTTGTTATACTTTTCAGTTTAGTTGAATAATTGTTGCGCTTTCTTATGAGGTAAGAAAAAATAGGGCAGTTTCTTTATTGTCTGCTCCATGTTTGTTACGTTCTGGGCAAACATAAACTGTTATTTACCTGCTTGTTTAGTATGAGGTGAGGGAGTTTCGTGAGCAAGATTAATGTTCCTCCTACATCGATTGTCGACAAAACGGCGGTCATAGGAGAGGGCACACGCGTCTGGAATTTTGTGCACATCCGAGAAAAGGCTGAAATAGGCAAAGACTGCGTCATCGGCGACTACGTTTACGTTTGCAGAGGAGTAAAAATCGGAAACAACGTGAAACTAGAGAACAGGGCAACCGTCTTTGAAGGAGTGACAATCGAAGACAAAGTTTTTGTCGGTCCCCACGTCACCTTCACAAACGACTTCTACCCAAGAAGCTTCAGCACAGACTGGAAAATCACGCAAACCCACGTGAAGAAGGGAGCCTCAATCGGCGCTGGAACAGTAATCGTTTGCGGCGTCACCATAGGAGAATACGCTTTGATAGGCGCAGGCAGCGTAGTCACAAAGGACATACCTGCATACGCCTTAGCTTACGGAAACCCCGCCAGAATCAAAGGATTCATCTGCAGATGCAGCAGAAAACTTGAGGTCACAGAAAAAAAGAAAAACTATGTTTTGATGAAGTGCCGCGTCTGTGACGAAAAATACATGATAGCCGCGGAAGACTACTCCAGAATAAAAAAGATAAGGTGAAAAACTGATGAAACGGAACATTCCGATTGCAAAACCAAGTTTTGGCAAAGAAGAAATAAACGCCGTGAAAGAGGT
>CAZYJH010000187.1:0-3001 GCA_964647775.1 uncultured Candidatus Bathyarchaeia archaeon | reverse complement strand
ATTGCGATGTTAATGTGTTCCTTTTGTATTCGGTGGATTGTTTCTTCTGGGTCCAGCATGTCTATCATGTCGTCCCTCAGTATTATTAGCGTGCCCAGAATCCTTCCGTATTCTCCAAGTGCATCAATTTCTTCTTCTGAAGCGCCACCAAGTATGGCGCTGATGCGTGTGTATGCTTCGAGGTCTGCTCCTTTCTTTCTAGCAACCTGCAGATACTCTTCGGGCGTAACGTCTGTTCGTCCTCTGAACTGAAGTTCAAGTGCTTCTGCGTTTCCAAGTTCAAAGAATGTTTTATTGATGATGTTGGTTATGGCTGCAACTTTTTCTGCTGGAACCCCTTTCTCGACGGAGTCATATAAAGCGGTGAAACCCTTAAACAGCAAGGCGTCTCCAAGGAGCAGCGCTATTTCTTTGCCGAATTTTCCGTATACGGTGGGGCGTGTGTCCTTGTTTTCTGATTGGTCTATGATGTCGTCATGTATGTCGATGGCTCCACTAATCAAAGTAAGTGAAACTGCAACGGGGGTGGTTACTTTGGGGTCGCCGCCTACGGCTTCGCAGACCAAAGAGAGCAACGCAGAACTGGTAAAATCGTGCCAATATTCATTCATGAAGTAGTCTAGAGCTTCGCGGACCTCTTTGGAGTCTATTTTTTCGTCCAGGATCGTTTTTCTGGCTAGTTCCAGTCCTTCTTTTCCTCTTTCTTGAAGAATTTTTTGTAATTGTTCGGTAATTCCTTCTTGGCTGCTGTTTTCGTTCATGGTTATGCCTCTTTTATGTCTAGTCCTTCCAGTTGCTGCTTCAGGAAGCTGTTGTAGGCGTCAACGAGTTGGGTTCCTTTTGTGGTGATCTCGTACACTTTTCGTATGCGTCCGCCCTTGGTAGTTTTGTTGCTTTTGACGTAGCTGTCTGCTTCTAGGCTGTTGAGGAGTGGGTAGAGGGCGCCGTGTCTAATTTTTATTCCAAAGAGTCTCTCAGTTTTCTTTATGATCTTGTACCCCCACATTGGCTCTGCCTGGATGAGCCTCAAAATTAGGATATCGAGGAAGTTTCTGGCTATGCGTTGAACAATTTGTTTCTGCGGGTCTTCGGTCAACTTTTTCCGGTTCCTGTCTTACTGTTTCATAGTTGGCTGTTTTTGTTTATTTAAGTTATCCACGTTTTTGCATAGTTTTGGTATGCTCTGGTATGCTTCTTTATGTTGTCCGGTCGCACGAACCTTTATATCCCTTTCAGTATACTCTAAAATATGTAATATGTCAGAAAAAGGACATATTGTATATGCGTAAAACGGGAGAACTGTAAAACAAAACTACAAGAGGAAAACAAAATGAGACAAAAACTAAGAGAAGTCCAAATAAAACTCATGAGAGGCCTACTAGACCTCGTAATTCTCCAATTCCTGAAGGTGAAGCCCATGCACGGCTACAGCATCATCACAAGCATCCGCCGAAACTTCGGCGTTTACTTTGGACCAAGCACAATCTATCCACTGCTTGGCATCCTAGAAGAGAAAGGCTACATCAAGAGCGAATGGAACCTAAACAGTGACCGACCCAGAAAAGTTTACTCTCTAACTCCTGAAGGCAGCAACCTGTTGAATGGCACCGAAGAGTCCCTTAATCAAATCTGCCACAGACTCAATAGCATAGGGCTAAACAGGCTCCACATCAACGGCGACACCTGCGCCCCGAAACAACCAATGCGACTAACCTAGTCCCACAAAATTGGGGTGCACAAACCGTCACCATTACGTGGTCTCAGTCTCCTCCACTTCCATTTTTGTTCCGTTTTTCGTAATATTACAGATTCTGACATGTATCGTAACTGTACCTTCTTTCCATCTTCTTGTACAGCAAAACCGACTTAGGTCAACAAAACCGGAAACATACGCTTGTTCAGCTATAGTTTTTCTTTGTTGAAGTAAATTCTGATGGCAGAAAGCATAACCCATGTTACAGTCGCCATCGACGACACGGTCTCAGGCACGGCAATCCCTGCACTGTATATTTTCAGCCCATACAGTATCCATGAAGCAGCGCCAATAATTAGGGCGGCAACGGCTAACTTTGATTTTTTCTCTATTATGTAGCTGATTGAGGCGAAGCCCAGCGACGCAAAGAACAGCACTGAAACCATGAAATGAAGAGGTTTATAGGCTTCATCGAAGGTGGCGACCAGCTGAAGCGCTAAACCCGCAAGCACCAGAAAATAGCTTGTGTATTTGGCGTGACCTCTGAAGCTTGTGACCGAATAAACAATCATGAGGAACCCAGTTAACAGTAAGCCAAAATTGAAAAGCGGCGCCACCTCACTGTTGCCGGAGTGCCCCAGGTCACTCAAGGCGTCTGTTCCCCAGTTGAACCACGGCGACAAAGCTATGGACGCGGCTATGAAAAATATTGCAACTAAAGGTGCGATTAGACCAAGCAGGGCATAGTTGCGTTCATTCATGCGCCGACCAACCCCCACTATTTATTACCTTTCTCTTAATTAAATGATGGATGGAGAAACTGCATGTCTGGAGCTGAAACTCTTATTCCTTTTCTCAGAGACAAGGGAAAAGGGGACCAACCAACCATCATAATAGACAGCCGCGAGGCGAAAAGCGCGCCGAAAATAGTTAAGGGACTGACGGAGCTGGGCGCAGAAATCAGCGTACAGTACCTTGAGAAGGGCGACTACGTTATTTCAAGCCTCTGCGCCTTTGAAAGAAAAACTGTCAGCGACTTCGTTTACACGCTAACCCGAAGGTACCTCTTCGATCAGCTGTACACTCTAAAGGAGTGCTACGAGAAACCCTTCATTCTAATCGAAGGCTACCTGCCTATTGTCTACAAGTACAGCAAAATTCAGCCCGCCTCGGTCTGGGGAGCCATGTTTGCCCTCGCCAAAGAGGGAATCAACCTGATGCACACAAACAGCTACAAGGAAACTGTGGACTTCCTGTACACGGCTGCGAAGCAGGAACAGATTGTTGAGAAACGGTCTCCTGTTGTTC
>CAZYJH010000186.1:0-3005 GCA_964647775.1 uncultured Candidatus Bathyarchaeia archaeon | reverse complement strand
AGGCTTGTGGCTAAGCGGGGCAAGTTGAGTGGGAAGAAGCAGGTTTGGAGATGCCCAGAATGTCTGGTTGACGTTGTGCTCCAGTTCGATTCTCCTAGACCTGAATGTCCAGAGTGTGGAGGCGAAACTGAGCCGATGTTGAAGCCGCTTATAGAAGGCGGAAAGATTGTTGCCGAGTTGCCGGAACCTAAAGAAATACGACGGCATGTTTTGGAGCAGACAAAAAAGCTTACGTGCTGAGTTTATGCCTTTGTTGGTTTGATTTGCTCAGTTATTATCATGGTTGTTGTAAGAAAAACGTCAGGCAGTATCCTGAGTTTGTCTGTCAGGAATTTGTCCATTTGAGCTATGTCTTTGACTTCTATTTTTATGACGATGTCGTTTTCTCCAATCACAAGGTTTGCTTCCACAACCTCCGTGAATTTGGAGATTTGCTTCAGGAACTCCCTCTCTGAACCCGACTTCACTGTAATCAGAACATACGCAAGCAAAGCCAACTTCTCCAGTCCATCATGGTTGCCGTGGCAGAACTTAACTTTTTGGATTGCTCTGCGGTTTTCCAGAAAAAAGCTATTTTTCAACAATGAAGTATTATTAGGCTCCTAATATGCTCGGGACTTGGACAGCAAAGAATAGTTTGCGTGAAAAAACAGAAGTTATTGGTCCGCAAAATCCAGTATGCAACGTTCTGATTTGCCGCATTTCTTGGATTTGAGTGTGAACTTCATGGTTTTGGCTAGCTCAGAAGTCCAGACCTGATATTCGGTGCTGCAAATAGTTTTTCCAACTTTTTCAGTGAGGTGTTCTCGTCCACTTTTAGTCATCAGATTGTGCCAGGGGCAGTCGGTTATTGATATTTGAAATCCGTTTTTGGTTTTTTCTGCCGTAAATTTGAAGCCTTCCAGCTCAAGTTTTGTTATTAGACCTTCAAGAAGAGCCTCTGGTCCCGTTTCGAGTCCCAGAAAGTTTTTGATTAGTCTAGCCTGAATCTTCGGCATTACCTTCCAGACTTCATTGTCTACTTCTAGTGCTGTATCGAATCCGTATTTCTCTTCCACCTTCATGAACCACAAGCCATCCACGGTCTTGTAGCTGCGACTAAAATATTCGGTGACCTGCTGTGGATTCAATTTCGTCATGTGATCACATTTGGTTCATAGAAACTAGGTGATAGATTAGACTTTTCTAAGAAACTTTCAGGCAATCTGGAATAGGCATCAAGAAAGCTGATAGACTACAGCTGCGCCATCAAAAACTGTAGATAAGTTAATTGGTTTGGTTCATTTCTGGTCTCTTAGCGTGGATGGATGCAACAGTTGCTCCAACCTGATTGTCGTCAACCAACAGGATAATCTGGGATGTGTGTGGTGCAAAGATTCCCCGTTTAATGTTTATGTGCGGTATCGCCCCAATGGCAATCGACGCAACTCCAGACGAGTACTTCATGCCGTCTCCGATAAGGGTGACAACGCCAACGCCATATTCTACCGTTAACTCCTCATCAAAGCCTTTAAGCCGTTCCTCATTTTTTCTCAAAAACTCTGAATCCAAAAACAGAAAATCGCGGATTCTTTTCCCTGTTTCAAGCGTTTCAGTGCCTAAATCCAGAAAATCGTTACGGTTTTCCCAGATTCTCAAGGCATCCTCGAAGGACCTGCTGTTTTTGTCGTCCATCGAAAGAATTGCGCAGCCCGTTTTTCCGGTAACGCATTTCACTGTTTGTTCATCGTCGCTTTCAGGGTGAATCATCGTATACTCTTCAGGCTTAACCATTGACATAACCTTTATCGGCAGCTTGAACTGCTTCGCCATCGCGATTGCTTCGCCCTGAACAATCTTCATTCCCATCATAGACGCTTTATGCGCCTCATTATATGTCAGAGAGTTGAGATGCTCAGTTGTCTGACCTTTAACCATTTTTGGGTCAGCACTTTGAACTGGCAGTTCCTTGAACAGAATCGTTTCAACCTTGTATTTTCGTTTCAGTAAGCATGAAACAAAAACTGCTGAAAGGTCAGAGCCGCCTCTGCCAAGGATTGTCTCTAAGCCGTCGCTGGTTATTCCAAGAAAGCCTCCTAAAACAACAGTTTTTCCTGCTTCAAGCGACTTGATGAGGGACTCGGTTCTGTTTTTGCTCAAATCAAGAGATGGTGTAGCGTTTTCGAAGTTGTCGTCGGTTACGATAGGCCATTCTTCTTTGGTGATGTGGCAGGAATCGATGCCGTTGCTTTTGAGGATGTAATCCATCAGCATAGAAGTTGGGAGTTCTCCGCCGTGGGTGAGAAATTTTGCTTTAACGGTTCCGTGAAAGCGTTTGTTTATCAAAGCCGTGGATTCTTCTAGTTGACGGCGATACTTCTTCAGTTCATCAAGAGCCTGTTTCAGGTACTTGCCTTTGACGTATTTTTTGGCTAGGCTCTCATACGTGTCGAAGATGGAATCTACGGGAAGCGGTTTAGATTGTGTGTATGATTCGCCGATTGTGATGAGCTTGTCTGTGAATCCGTTTGGCGCAGAAAAAACAACTATTGGACCATAATCACTTTGGCTCTTAAGAGCGGCTATGTGGTCCAATATGGCGGGTATGTTTTCGCCCTCATCACTCAGTAGACTTCCGCCAAATTTTGCAACTGAAAGCGTTCTTATGCTTTTCACCCTCATACTCAGCCATACAGGAAACACACTACCATTTTAAGCCTTTTTATGGGCACAGAAACGTTTCAATCTTTTTTGTCAGGCTGAATCTTGTACGCCAACCCCGAAAACAGTGCCACATCCTTGCCCTCTTTCCTGATTGCTATACTGCACAGCGCCAAAGTTTTTCCATCCGAAACAGTTGTTGCCTCAGCAGTCAAAATGTCGCCCTCCGAGGTTGGACGCAGATAGTTAATGCTGACTTGAATCGCAACCGCTTTCTTGTCGCCAAAATTTACGGCTTCAGCAAAAGCGCAGTCAGCCAAAGAAAACAGCACGCCTCCATGAGTGAAGCCTACAGCGTTGGTGTG
>CAZYJH010000185.1:0-3025 GCA_964647775.1 uncultured Candidatus Bathyarchaeia archaeon | reverse complement strand
TTGGGCCTATCGAATTTGCAGAGTTCCTATTCCCAACCATTGCAGTAATTGACACATACATATTGACTGCAACTGCAGAAATTGGCACAAAACCTCTCGAAGAGGGCAATCATCCGCTATTCAAGCTGATGATGTAAACAGGGAACCACCCTTTTTCCCCTTGGGCTTTTTAGCCCACCTTTATTTTTTCGGATTCTATTCTTAACTTTCAGTGAGCTTATCCAAGTCCTGTTTGTCTGTTCAATTTTTTTGTGACCAAAAATCAGTTAACTGGAAGAACTACGCTTTTATGTAGACTTGACAAATAGACAGTTGGTGTACAATGAAATCCTTAGAAGCAGTCATCTTAGACATCTTGGACACTGAGCAGCCAGAGAACGTGAAAGAATTGGTCAGGCTAGTTCAGGAACAAACAGACGCCAAAGTCGAAGACATAGAGAAAGAAGTGAAGAGTCTTCACCGAAAAGGGTTGGTGTCCCTTGAGGAACCCACGCACCCTAAACAAAACTTCATCAGCTTCCTTTCTCTGAAACAAAGCCGCTGGTTCTGGATTACACTAGGCACCTCAATTCTTTCCTTCATCTCAATCCTGTTCATTCCTGAAACTGCGGTACCACTGTCATATATACGGTACATCTTTTCCTTTATTCTCATAGCCTTTCTGCCTGGCTACTGCCTAACCGAAACATTGTTTCCAAGAACAGATTCGCTGGACATAATCGAAAGGCTCACTTTTTCTATTGGATTAAGCTTCGCAGTCACAGCCCTTGTGGGGCTCTTCTTGAGTTTCAGCCGATTCAGGTTAACTCTAGCCACAGCGCTTCCAGCTTTGGGTTCCATAGTGATTGTTTTGGCTGTGGTAGCGCTAATCAGAAAATATAGGGCACAGTGAACCCTTTTTCCGGCCTGTAACCTGACAGAGAACAGGCGCTGCTAGACTTGGTTAAAAAAAGAAGAAAAAAGGCTGAAGCCTATGTTGAAGATTCGTGGATTATCTCTAGAAGAGTTTGTCCCATCTGTTAAACAGATCGAGCGCTGATTGACCGCCGTAGTCGCTTAGAGAATCCCTGTAGTCGCCTCTCTCAGTCACTGCCTTCTGGAACTTCACCATGTTCTCTGCAACATCTGCCAAGTAGATGATGCCGTCGATTCCTGTTCGCATCACACGAACCGAAACTCGGATCAACTGGTCAACTGGTGGGCATTGAGCAGGGTCGTCTCCTGGACCACAAACATAGATGTTCGAGTACACTGGCTTCTCTGGGAAGATTCTCCTGAAGGCACGCGCAATCATCTCCCAATACCATGAAGTTGCATAGTTCTGAGAGAACATGACAATGTTGAATGCGTCACATATCTTGTATAGTTCGGGGAAGTCCATTCCGAAACGTTGGTCTGCGTTTGCTGGATCAGGCAGAACTGCTAGTACAAGCTTGGTTTTCACGCGCTCCTTTACGTCCTTGATGAACTGTGTGATGGTCTGGTTGCGCCATGTGAACCAGTCCAGTCCACTCTTTTTCCATAGTTTGTTGCAGCGGTCGCAGGTGCAGTGTCCGTGGTCAGCAAAGTGCCAGCTGTTCAGGAAGATTGGTTGACCTGTTGTTTCAGCTGCATTCTCGATGTAGTCCAATTGTTCTGCTCTGAATTCTGGCTGTGTTGGACAGAGAACGTCCCAGTGCAGGTTGTACTGGTTGTTTCCTCTTACGGCTCGTCCACGTTTTGACTCAGAGACCCAGTCTGGGTGTGCACGACCAGACACGTTGTCTCCGAAAACTGCAATGTTGTTCCACATGTCGTTTTGTGGTGTTCCGCGTCGTCCTGTCTCGGGCTTCAGTCGGTACACGTCAAAGTCGAATCCTTTAACCTTCTTCGCTTCAAAAAGGTAATTGCCGAATTCCATCTTCATACCTCGTTCTAAAACTGCAAAATACTTCGATGCATGTTATATAAGCTTTGCTTCAATTACCCTCAAAACTGCTACACAATTTTTCTTACTTAAAATCAAAGCCGATTTCCATTATAGGCGCAAAAACAAGAGAAAACCTGTAGGCTGTCTGCTTGACTGCCGCGCTTGGATAAGAAAAAATGAGAAGGGACGCGTTGAAAAACGCGGTTGTGCTGTTACTTGAGTATGCTTTCCCACTTGTCTACCAGGTCTAAGACTGGTTTGCCGCCGTAGCCGTCAAGCTCTTCGCGGAGTTCCACATCTTCAACACAGGCTTTCTGGAAATCTTTCATGATTGATGCGTTTGCGGCTAGGAAGATGATTCCGTCTACTCCAGTTCTTGCTACACGGCATGCTGTCTTCAGTATCTGCGTGTGGTTCTCGAGTTCGTTTGGGTCATCTCCTGGTCCCCGTATGTAGAGTCCCGGATACACTGGCTTCTTCAGCAACTTTTTGAAGCCACGAGACAGGGACTCGAAATACCATGGAGTTGCATAGGTCTTGGACCAGTGTGGAACAACAAAGGCTGTTGCGTATTCTGCTAGGGCATCGAAGTCCATGCCGAACCTTTCATAAGCGTTAACTGGGTCAGGAAGTAATCCAACATAGAAGGGCTTATTCTTCACTCGCTCCTTTGCTGCGCCGATAAAGTCTGTGACTGTCTGTGCTCGGAATTCTAGCCAGTCTAATCCGCTCTTTTTGTGTGCTTCTTTGCATCTGGGGCATGTGCAGAAGCCGTGGTCTGCAACGTGCATGCTGCTGACAGTTATTCCCTTGGTTTTCTCTGCAGTGTCCTCGATCAGGTCGAGCATGTAGTCGACCATCTGTTTTTCGTTGTTGCAGACAATGTCCCAACGTAAATTGTATTTCTTGTTTGTTCGCAGTGCAGGTCCATCTTTTGACATTTGAACCCAGTCAGGATGTTTTGCAGCCATGTTGTTGTCGCCGAAGCAGGCAATGTTAGTGGTCATTTCAGGGTTTGCTTTTCCAACGATTCCTCGTTCAGATTTAAGACGGTATACTTGCAGGTCAAATCCTTCAACTGGTGTAGGCTCATAAATGAACATTCCGAACTTCAAA
>CAZYJH010000184.1:0-3033 GCA_964647775.1 uncultured Candidatus Bathyarchaeia archaeon | reverse complement strand
GATTTCCACTTATAAAGATTATGTAGTTTTTCGACAAAATACACCATCTGCCTAATATGCAGGTATATTCCGTTTACCGGAATATGTACACCATAGAAGCACGCCTTTTATGCGCCCAATTTCACGTCAACTATAGACGTAATATCTAGAAAAAACTTAGAGAAGGTTAGTAACATGGAAAACAACCGCAAACGCAGGGACCGACTCTTCATAATAGCAGAGATACTGAACATAGCCAAAGGCGGAAGCCTGAAAACCCAAATCATGTACAGAGCAAACCTGAGCTTCGCCCAACTAAACGAGTACCTCAACTTCCTCACCAAAATGGACTTCCTTAAAACCGAAAACGAAAACAGAAAAAACACCTACATAACAACCGCCAAAGGCGACAAATACCTAGAAAAATACAAGGACATAGCAAACCTCCTAGGAGAAAACGAAAAAGATTAGAGCCAACCCACAAGCTCTAAGCTAAACAACCCAAAGCCCTATCCGAAAAGATTCAGCTTCCCCTTTTAAGAGATAATCTTTGCGCTGACCCCGTCGATTTTGACGACTCTCTCTTCACCAGTCCGGACATTCCGAAAAGTGATTTCATACAGGGGACTGTAAATCACAGCATGCTCAGAAATATTGAACAGCTCATCCTCAATTTCAGCTATGTCTGAAGGCCTCTTGACGAGTCTGGCTTTAACCATATCAATCTCCTTCCGAGGAGAAAGCTGAACCATTCCCGCATTTTTGCTGAACTCCTTCAGTATCTTCTCAGGATTGTCTTCCGATGGCGCAGCAGGCACCTGATCAGGAGGAATCTCCTTCCCTTCTTTGTCCAGAACCAAATACACCTTATCATCGTAAGAAGACCACAACTCCGCCTCTAAATTGATCACTTTACTAGGCTCCGCAGCGTCCCCAGAAGCGCCAGCTTTTGTTTCAGGCGTATATGATGTACCCATAATCTTGACTTCCTCAGTCTCAGGGTCAACACCAAAACTGTAAACTTTCTTCTTGAAATAACGAATGTTATACCTTGCATCTATCAGAATGTACGGCTCATAGTATTTGTCAACAGAAACAACATGAATCTCCTCAGATTTACGCTTCGAAAAACCGAACTTACCAAACAGCTTATACTTCATCTTCTCCGCAGTAAGCTTCACAATAGTCGGATCAACACGAGATTTATAAACAATAATCTTCCGTTTGCTTATCTTTTCTGGAACTGGAGGAATCTCCTTCAAATGTAACACCTACAAGACTAAAAAATCAGTTCGTTAATTAATCATTTATGAATCCGCAGTCAAGATTAATTATCCTGTCTCTTGCTGCAGAATCACTGATTGTTAAGGTATTCAATCGTCCTTTTCTTCAATGATGGAAAACCTTCAAGCAGCGCTCTCATGATTTCCCATCGGGCTTCTTGCAGCTCCATACTTTTCCCCAGTAGTCTGGTTGATGTACGGCTATTAAAAGTCATAAGTCGAAACCAGATATATGCCATCTTGAGACACACTAAACACGTTTCATCTTTAAACTACAGAAAATCAGGAAAAATCAGCATTAACGACAGCACAACATAGGATTAACAGTTAACACAAGCATCAATCGCCAAAAATGACCCCTCTACATTGTAGAAGTTAGTTCTAGATGTTGGTTACATCTGCGTTCAGGAATATTTCGCTACGGGAAATATCGCCTTTATCCTGAGAGCCGAAGAAAACATCGGTAATTAGTAAATATCAGGAGTACAAACGAAATGTCTTACTATCTCGGAGAGATTAGGCTCAACAGAAACAAGAGCGGAAACTCTGAAAAAAATGGAAAAAAAAGTAAACGGCTAAGCTCTAGCCTAGTTGCTCTAGCGCTTATTTCTTTACTAGTTTCAGCCCCAGTCATACTCTTTTCAACAATCGCGGTTGCCGCTGAGCCATCATTGGAATCCATCCTCAACGACTTAGGATTCCCCAATATTGCCCTCACAGACACTGAAACGTTTTCTTCAGGCATGTACAACATCACATTATATGCTGAATTCGCTGGCTACAATGCTGAAAATGTGCTCAGCCATTATGCACTCAACACAACTGATTTTCAGACGATTTTCACTGGACCAGAAGGTGCAACCGGAACTTTAGGCGGGTACATAGAACCACCTCTATCAAAGAACTTTACTTCTGACAGTCAATTTGGTTTATCTATGCTTGCTCCTTCACACAGATACTTCACAGAACATTACCTGAACCCTGATTATCCTGAACATCACGCGCAGGTGTGGAGAAATTTGGACGCTCCAGACATGTTTCTGATAGGTTTCGAGAACCAGTATGGAGCAGGAGACAGAGACTACAACGACATGGTGTTCTCTCTTGTGCCTCTTGCACCCCTCGAAATCATCAACGTGACTAGGTCTCCTGAGACCCCCAACTATGATCAGTCTGTAAAGGTTTCAGCTTACGTCATGAAGGGATATACTGACATCGAATCCGTTATCTTAGGCTATCAAATCGAGTCTGCCAGTTGGATTAACGTGACCATGAGTCTGGAGGGCGGATTTTACGTCGCCAACATTCCAGCTCAACCATACAACACAACAGTAAACTACAAAGTCTACGCCTCTGACGAGGGCGGAAACAAGGACGTTTCAGAACTGTTCACTTACATAGTAGGCGACTTTGTTCCCCCAGTCATCACCAACGTTAACCATGTTCCTAGCACACCAGACCCCTATGAATACGTCACAGTCTCAGCGAAGGTAACCGAGCCCGCAAATGCCAGCGGAGTCAATAGAGCCACCTTATGGTTCACGGCAGCTGCCAGCTGGGCATCAGTAACTATGACACTCGACGGCGGATTATGGACAGGCAATATTCCAGGGCTGACCCAAGGAATCTATGTTAGATATTATGTCCAAGCTTTCGACAATGCAGGAAACGACGCGAAATCGTCCATTTTCGATTATATGGTTGCAGTTCCGAACATTCCGCCGGTAGCTTTATTCAGCAAATCGGCGTCCACAGTTTTCACTGGCGATGT
>CAZYJH010000183.1:0-3075 GCA_964647775.1 uncultured Candidatus Bathyarchaeia archaeon | reverse complement strand
TGATGCCGCGGCGGTTGGCGTAGGCTTTGGCGTGACCGCTAAACTTTTCGGAAATGATTATGGGCTTAGGATATCCCACATCCTCTGCGGCTTTGTCGATGTTTATGACTATGTTGACGCCGACTGTCCGGTTCCAATCTCTAATCCAAACTGAACGCTTCTCTTTGCCTCTCTGAATAATCAAATCAAACTTACGCGAAACCCCAGACTCCCCCTCCAGCACAGCATCCTTCTCCGTCTGATAACCATTCTGCCTAAAATATTTCACGGCAAGATTCGCTAAAGAAAGCCGACTCATTTACCCGCATCCTCTTAAAGCATTTATGCCATAGCAAGAAAAAGCTTTCCCCACCAGAAGAGTGTGTGTCAAATGTATGTGGTGTTTGTGTGCTACAGTTGTGGACGATTTCTGCTTGCTAAGGCTACTCAGAAGACCAAGAGTTGTCCATACTGTGCGGCTCGGCTAACGTTAGCTAAGGCAAAAAAGGTTGCTCACGTGAAGACTGCCCAAGAAGCGTCAAAGTATATTCGGGCATTGAAAAGTGAGAGAGCCCGATGAGTATTTGAAAGACGGTTGTGTCTTGGCGTTTCGCTCGGTTGTTTGGTTGCTTTTGGTTTTTTTGGTGTTGTGGAAGTGGGGTAATTAAAAGTAATATTGTTTCATAAGACAGAAGATTTAATATTGCTGGCAAATACTTGTTTCTGTATCATAGAGGTCCACACAATGAAAGACATCTCAATGAACATAGCATACATCATCCTCTTCACAGGAATCGGTTTACTAGCCTTCACATTCATAAGCGCCTACATATTCCTCATCAACAACCCATCCATCACAGAGTCCGCAAACCTAGTAGACACCTTCGGCAGCGCCCTGGCTCCCCTCATCGGAGCATCCATTCGGATAATGTACCTCGGCATCATGGGATGGATAGGCGCAGGGTTAACGGCACGAGGAATACAGCTTATTATACAACTCAAACGTCTGGCCTCAACAGAAATACCCTCAAAGATTCGTCCAATCATAAAACAGACGGAACCTATACGAGCCAAAGAACCGAACAAAACTAAGCCTATTCTCGTTCAACCGAGCCAAAAGTGAAGGAAAACGGGATAGATGAAGATCGTTACGAGTATGCTCACTATTGCTTCAGTTATCCTTTGGATAGTGATACTGTTCTTTTCGGTCACTTCGGTCTATTCAGTGTTGAATGTGGGCGTAAACATTGGGGAAGTTCAGATGCTGCCCTCCAGCAGCGGCGTCACCTTTTCTTTGCCGTTCTCAATAGAAAATGAAGGCTACTACGAAATAGCTGATTTAAACCTGACAACCCGCGTCACAGACCCGGATGGAACTGTGCTGGATTTGACAGAAACTTTTGTTGACTCGATACCGCAGGGCACAACCGTTAATGCATCTCACACAATCGCCGTAGACATAGACGACATCCTGTCAATGAATCACCTGCCCCTCCTGCTGAACGACAGCGACTTCACTGTAGAAATCTTTGCGGGTCTCAATTTCGCCCGAGCTGTTCCAGTGCAGCTCTCAACGAATGTGACCTTGCCTTGGGGCGCACCCTTTGCTAACTTCGCTGTTGGAACTGTCTCCGTTTCCCCGCTTAATCGCACCCATGTTGAGGCGGCAATACCTGTAAGCTTCGAAAATCATGCCATCATCGACATAACGGGAACCTTGAAACTGGATTTATACAGCAATTCGGACGAGTATGTAGCCTCTGGAATTACTTCCCTCAGTGTTGCATCGCAGCAGAATTATGCGGACAGCCTTCTCATATACGGGAGACAGCAAGATTTATCGAAACTGGCTGGCGGCGGAAACGTGCACGTATTTTTTGAGACAACGCTTTTTACGGTGGAATGGTGGGAACATTATGGTTGAGTTAGACTCGAATTTTGTCATGAACACGGTGTTCCCCAGAGTTATGAAGGCTGGGCTGTGGGGCGCATTTACTTTTATGACGGTTTATTACTTGCCGTTGGCGCTGCTTCCCAGCAACATACCCCAAAATATTCTTTCATTCAATTATAAAGCCCAGCTGCTTGACTTTGCGTTGATTTCTGTTTTCTTTGCTATTGCAGGGCAGCTTTTCTCCAAGACTGTTATAGGATGCGGCTTTGGCATAGCAAGAGCCCTTGTCATAGTTGCCTACTTTTTGGTTATCTCAGGCGGCGGCATTTTAACTTTGACGGTGCCCATTTCTGAATTTACGTTAAACTTGACGATTGACATCAGCATCATTCTTCTGATGATAGTTGCAGTGAATCTGCTAAGCATAGCAAAGAATCTTCTTGAAGCCATAAACATCCTTACCGAAAACTCTACCAACATTGACCTCACATGAGACCGAAAGGGGCTGGGGTCAAGGTTATGGGTGGACCAAAAAAACCGCTAATCTTCTCTTCATTGATGGTTCTGCTGACATTAGAGGCTCTTGCCATTCCAGCATTTTCCTCCACTACAGAATCTTCGCTATCTTATGATGTGCCTGTTTACCAGAAGGGCATGTGTTATTCAACTTGGTCCCCCGTTGCTTTCGGCAGCTCCGAATCTGACGAGTCTCTGGCTCTTTTAGCCGAGACGAACACGGAGTGGATATCAATATGTCTCTCATGGGTTCAAAGCAACACGACTTCCCATGACATCAACCCCGACCCCACCTGCACACCAACCCTTGACTCTGTTAAACATGCCATAACAGAAGCCCACCGTTTAGGCTTCAAGGTTATGCTGAAGCCAATGGTTGACACAATGGAAGTGGAAACAACCCAAGGATACTCAACTGTGTGGAGAGGCGAAATTCAGCCCTCTGAAGAATGGTTCGCAAGCTATTCAGGCTTCATCAACTTTTTCGCCGGGTTCGCTGAAGAGAATGATGTGGAGCTTTTCTCGGTTGGATGCGAATTCAAGGCGACAACGCCAGAGACGGAGCAGTGGGAGAACGTTATTTCTGGGGTGCGGGAGCGCTACTCCGGTCCCATAACATACGCTGCTGACTGGACCAACTACAAGAACATCGAATGGTGGGACTCTGTGGACTACGTGGGAATAGA
>CAZYJH010000182.1:0-3089 GCA_964647775.1 uncultured Candidatus Bathyarchaeia archaeon | reverse complement strand
TCGCAGTTTGTTCCGCCGACCCTCATGACGCAGACACGAATCTCCTCAGCCTTCACCATATCACGCTCCCAGTGTGCTTTTCCAGCGTCTCCTCAACTCCTCCAAATCTGCGTCTATTGCCTGTTTGCCGTCCAAGCCAGCCACAGACAGGGCGTCGTCTTTCTTGACTTCTCCGACCTCAGCGCAGACAGCATCCCTCATATGTGCCTCAAAGGCGTCTCTATGTTTCTCTGTCACCTCAACAAGGAATCTGCTGTTCGACTCCGAGAAGAGAACAAAATCGTTTCTGGAAACGTCCCCTGCTCTGGGAACCTCTCGTAGGTCCAGTTCTATTCCGTATCCGCTGCTGAAAGCCATCTCCGCCGCCGCAACCGCCAAGCCGCCCTCCGAGAGGTCGTGGCATGCACGCAGGTAGCCTTTGTCGATGGCTTCTGTGACCAAGCCCATTGTCTGTTTTGCCTCTTCGATTCTCACCTTCGGAACCGCGCTTCCTATAATACCTCTTTTTTGGTAGTAGTGGCTGCCTCCCAGCTCACGGTAAGTCTTGCCAACAAGATAGAGACTGTTTCCGGGCTGTTTCAGTTCCATGGACACCGTCTTCCGTATGTCCGGGGTGACCCCGATTGCTGTTATCAGCAGCGTGGGCGTGACTGGTCCCATCGGCGATTCGTTGTAGAGGCTGTCTTTTCCTGAAATGAAGGGCGTCTGGAAGCCCTTGGCAAAATCGTAGCATGCCCGGCATGCGCTCACCAACGAGCCAAGTCGATCAGGTTTCTGCGGGTTTCCCCAAGTGAAGTTGTCAAGCAGGGCGATTCTTCTTCCGCCAACAGCAACATTGTTTCTTATTGCCTCGTCTATTGCTGAGGCTGCCATCCAGTAGGGGTCAACTTTTCCGTAGTTGACGTTCATTCCGCAGGAGATGACTACGCCCTTCCAAGAGTCTGCAAGCGGTTTGAGGACTGCAGCGTCGTTTGGTCCCCCATACTTGCTCTGCAGAGGCTTCAGCGCCGTGTTTCCTTTAACTTCATGGTCGTAGCTTCTTATCACCGACTCTTTGCTGGCGATGTTCGGTAACGAGAGCAGCCCAAGCAGTTCGTCTGTTAGGTTCTTTGGTTCCGGAAAGGTTGGCTCTTCCAGTTTGGGCGGCTGCCAGTCTGTGGAGCCCACAAATTTTGGTGGATCAAAAACAAAGTCGAGATCCAGCTCCGCGACTGTCTGACCCTTGTAGGTTACTTTCAGTATTCCGTCGGTTGTGAATTTGCCTATGGGCGTCGCCTTAACGTCTTCTGTCTCAAAAATCTCTAAGGCTTTCTCAAGGTTCTTCTCTGGAACTGATAGCAGCATCCGTTCCTGCGATTCGGAGACGTAGATTTCCCACGGCGTCAAGCCCTGATACTTTAACGGAATCTTTTCTAGGTAAACGTGAATTCCAAGGTTTGACCGTTCAGCCATCTCTCCGGTTCCGCAGCTGATTCCGCCTCCGCCAATGTCAGTTATGGCTGAGCCTAAGCCCTGGTCCCGCAGCTTCACTATTGCCCGTTTAACCCGCTCTTCCTCTATGGGGTTTGCGATCTGGACTGCGGGTCTGGAAACTTCCTCGGATTCTTTGGTTAGCTCTGCCGAAGCAAAAGTTACACCGTGGATTCCGTCTCTTCCGGTTTCTCCGCCCACAAGCAGTGCGATGTCTCCGGCTCTGGTGTCCTTCACGAACTTGTCTTTCGGAAGAATGCCTATGCATCCGCAGTAGACTACTACGTTGCCGACGTAGCTTTCGTCGAAGTGGATGGCTCCGTTGACTGTGGGGATTCCCATGTTGTTTCCGTAGCTGCCTATCCCCGAGACCACTCCCCTGTAAACATATTTTGGGTGCTTGGTGCCAGGAGGCAACTTGTCATAATCGTAGTCTAGTGGACCAAAACAGAGCACGTCCGTGCAGGCTATAGGGTCAGCCCAAACCGCCAGAATATCCCGTATCACTCCGCCAGTTCCTGTTGCTGCCCCCCCAAAGGGTTCAATGGCTGAGGGGTGATTGTGGGTTTCAACCTTTGCTGCGATGGCATAGTTTCTGTCGAATTCTATGATGCCCGCGTTGTCTTCGAAGACGGAGATGCACCAGTCAGGGTCCAGTTCTTTGGTTGCTTTGGCGATGTAGGTTTTGAAGAGGCTGCTGATTGTGCCCTGTGGCGTTGTTATGTTGCCTTTGAAGGTTTTGTGGTAGCAGTGCTCTGACCATGTTTGTCCGATTGTTTGCAGTTCCACGTCTGTTGGGTTGCGGTTTTTTCTGGAAAAATAGTCTTTGACAAGCCGCATCTCGTTTAGGTTCAGGGCGATTCCCAGTTCTGTGCTGATTTGGATGAGCTGCTTGTCGTCGGCGTCTCTGAGGTCTATTTCTGTAAGCTCAAAGGGCACGTCTTTTTTGACGTAGCGGCTCATTTTGCTTCCTCTATTGTGTAACTGTAGTTGTCCTTGGTTGGGTTAGCGAGGAGCCTTCTGCACATCTCCTCCACTGCCTCCACGGCTTTTTGTTTGGATTCTGCCTCGAAAACTACAGTGTAGACCTTACTTACGTTGACTTTTTTGGCTGCAAACTTGAGTTCCTTCAAGGATTGTGCTGTCATTTCTCCTTCCGGATCTGAGTATCCCGGCTTGAGGCTGACTTCGATTTTTGCGCGATACATCTTGGATTGTTAGTGAAAAAATCAAAATTTAAATGTTATCTACTTAGAAATTTAAATGAAAAGTTAAACAAGTCTACTTCAGTTCCAGCTTTTTGTTCTTGTAGCATGCAACAATCTTTCCCGTGTCTGTTACTTTTCCGATTTGCTCAGCTTCAACGCCACCTTTCTCAAAGACGGCGATTGCCTCGTCTGCGTCGTTTTTGTCCACCACTACGGCGAAGCCCCAGCCCATGTTGAAGGTTTTCAGCATCTCCTCATCCGCTATTGTGCCCCCAACCTCAGGCGCTGTCTGCTGTATAAGACCGAAGATTGGCTGCGGCTTAAAGTTGGCGAACTCGAAGCCGATGCCCTTTGAGTACTTCATGAATCTGTCGAATTTGATGTAGGCGTCTCCGGTAACGTGAACAGCAC
>CAZYJH010000181.1:0-3250 GCA_964647775.1 uncultured Candidatus Bathyarchaeia archaeon | reverse complement strand
CTGGGAGCCTGAAGCCATCTGGATTGCCCGTTGGCAGGATAAGCTCAGCGGCAAACAGAAGTACGTCTGGTTCTCTGATTCCTGCAGTTTCAAGCAGCAGAAAGAGAAAGAAAAATTTGATAAGGCAGCAGAGTTTCATCAGAAGCTTCCCAAAGTAAAAAGTCACATCCTGAAGAATCTTGAATCGGATGACCTGAAGCGCAAAAAAACTGCGATCGTCTGCTATCTTATTGACAAGTTGAAGATACGTGTTGGCGACGAAAAAGACCCTGATGAGGCGGACACGGTGGGCGCTTCGACGCTTCGGAAGGAGCACATCACCATAAACGGCGACGGAACAGTGTCCTTTAACTTCTTGGGAAAAGACAGCGTGCCCCACATCTTCACCACAAAACTTCCCGAGCTTGTAATCAAAAATCTTGAGGAATTTTCCTCAAACACGGAGTCTGCCCTCTTTGACGGCGTAGACTCCAGCGAAGTAAGCGCGTTTCTTGACGAGGTCATGACGGGGCTGTCAGCAAAAGTTTTCCGTACCCATTATGCCTCTGATGCAGTCCGAACAAAGCTTGACAAGACCCTAGTTGAGCCGAAAGAACCGGAGTACGTTAAGAAGTATGTTGCTACGATGGCGAATCTTGAAGCAGCCAAAGTCTGCAACCACAAGCGCACAATCTCGAAAACTTGGAAGTCGTCTCTGGAAAAGAAGCAGGACCGCCTTAAGGTCATCCAGAAGCGGGCAAAGGATGCACAAGACAAAATTGTACAGAAAATGAAGTATTGGACCAAAAAGCATGAGGAGCAGCTGGCGAAGCAGGAGGAGCGGCTTCGGGCGGCTGTGGAGATGCGGGATGACTCTATTCGGCAACTGGAAGAAAACGAGAAGCAAGGCAAAGATGTTTCCGTCTTGCAGAAGCGGGTTACAAGTAGGCAAGAAGCGGTAGCGAAGAACAAGCAGAGAATGAAAGACATGAAAGCCATACAGGCTGAGCGGATAGAGACGCTGAAGCAGAGCCTAGAGAAGCGTAAGCGGCGGGATGTAGATGCGGTGGAGAAGATGAAGCTGAAGATAGGTGTTCAGAAGGAGACGCGGGACTACAATCTTTCAACTTCCCTGAAGAGCTACATTGACCCCCGAATCTACTACGCGTGGGGCAAAAAAGTCGAGTATGACTGGAAACAATACTACCCGAAGGCTCTGCACAAAAAATTCAGCTGGCTCGACAACCAAGAAGACTGCACAGAAAACAGCTAAAGGCAGTCTACTCAGCAAACGAAAGCTACTCAGGTTTTAGGCAGTTTTTGCGTCTCCATTTTCTCTGAAAAAGAGAAAGAACAATAAACCCAAAACACTCTAGCCTCTAGTACACGTGGGGTTTGAACGTATGGATGCTGAAACAATAACTACTCCTGAAATGCGCGCCATAGAAACAAACGCCGAATATTACGGTGTCTCATTACTGCAGCTTATGGAAACTGCTGGAAGAAACGTTGCCGAGGAGATTGCGGCACGGTTCCAGCCCAAGAAGACGCGGGTTGCGATTTTTTGTGGTTCAGGAGGAAACGGAGGCGACGGCTTTGTTGCCGCACGTTACCTCACCTGCAGTGGCTTCAAGGTTGAGGTTATACTTGCAGGAAAAGCCTCAAACATTGCTCATGACTCCGCAACGAAGAACTGGGTTGCCCTGCAGCCCCTCAAAAACGTTATCCCCATAACTGAAGTTAAAGACTCCACACAGGTCCCAGATGTTAAAGCAGATGTTGCCGTGGATGCTCTTCTTGGCATAGGCTTAACAGGCAAACTCCGCCCGCCAATCAAGCAGATAGTAGAAAAAATTAACGCCATGAACGCGTTCCGCGTCGCAGTGGATGTTCCCACAGGAATCAACTCTGACACTGGCGAAGTTTTGGGCACTGCCGTAAAGGCGAACTTGACCGTTACCTTCTACAAGGCGAAGCCGGGGCTAGCCAAAGCCAAGGAACACGCTGGGGAAATTGTTGTGAAGAACATAGGCTTACCCTATGAGCTTGAACGGTTCGCTGGTCCCGGAGACGTCACGTTGGCAGTTAAGTCCCGCAGTCCAGAAGCGCATAAAGGAGATTTCGGTAGGCTGCTTGTAATCGGGGGAAGCAACGTTTTCTCTGGCGCCCCAGCCTTAGCCTCCATGGCTGCTCTCCGCACAGGAGTTGACATTGTCACTGTGGCTGCTCCAGAAAAAACTGCAACCGTAATCTCGTCCATGTCGCCGGCGCTGATCACAATAAAACTGAAGGGAAAACATCTGAACCAGGGCAATTTGCCTGAACTTGAGGAGCAGCTGGATTCGGCGACTGCTGTTGTTTTGGGTCCCGGACTGGGGCTAAGCAGCGAAGCCAAGGAGGCAACCAAACAGATAATCGAGCATCTAGAGGAAAAGGGGACGCCGCTGCTTCTTGATGCTGACGGGCTAAAAGCCTTCGCAGACTTCAAAAGACATGTTACGTTGCCGATGGTTTTGACTCCCCACGCCCGAGAGTACGAGATTTTGACTGGAAACAGGCTGCCCAACGATCATGAGGAAAGAGTAGAAAAGGTTCAGAAGAGTGCACGGAAACTTGGGGCAACCATACTGCTGAAGGGACCTGTTGACGTGGTCTCGGATGGGGAGCGAACTAAATTTAATTTCACCGGAAACGCCGGAATGACGGTTGGCGGAACAGGGGATGTTCTCTCTGGCCTTGTTGGTGGCTTGTTGGCTATGGGAGCTGACCCCTTCAGAGCTGCGGTGGCAGGAGCCTTCATTAACGGTGCTGCAGGAGATTTTGTGGCTGCTGAAAAGGGCTACCACATGATTCCCACGGACCTTTTTGAGTGGATTCCTCACGTGATGGATGACCCCATGTGCCATCTGGAGCTGCGAAAAAGTGCCCCCTAATCAAGTGTCAGTCACGGTCTACCATGCCAAGCAGTGTGACCCCAAAAAATGCAGCACACTAAAGCTTAAACGCCACAACCTAGTCAGGGTGGTTCACCGAGTCCGAGAGCTGCCTCGAGGAGCCATCCTTCTGAACCCCTTCTCGCCAAAGGCTTTCTCTCCCGCAGACAAAGAACGGCTAAAACAGAGAGGATTATCTGCGCTGGACTGCAGCTGGGTACACGCAAAAGAAGTTTTCGGCAATTCATCCAGCTGGGTTTCCCGCTGTCTGCCCTACTTGGTGGCGGCTAATCCCGTAAATTTTGGAGTTCCCACCAAACTCAGCACAGTGGAGGCTT
>CAZYJH010000180.1:0-3252 GCA_964647775.1 uncultured Candidatus Bathyarchaeia archaeon | reverse complement strand
CACTTCTGTTCTTACGCTTATGACTGATGGCAGTTTCTTTATTGATTGGTTAACATGGTCCAATTCCTCATTGTTCTTCAGTGTTGCCACAACCCAAATGTCTGAACCGCTGTTCAAAGGTGTGGCAGAATAGATGTTAGGGATTTTCAGTATTCTTCTTAAGATTTGGTTCTGTTTCTGTGGTTGTACGTTAACAAAAAGACTTACCATCATGCTGTAGCCTAAATTTGCGTATTTTAGCTTAATAGTGGACCCGGCAATTATTCCTTTGCTTTTCATTTTCTTGTAGTGTTGCCAAATGATGTTTTTTGATGTTCCAGCCTCTTTTGCGATTTTGGTGAAATTTTTGCGTCCATCTTTCAGCAAATCTTTGAGAATCTTTGCGTCGATTTCATCGATTTTTTTCGTTGAACTCAACTGTTTTTCTTCCCAGCTCCAAAGTGGGAATCATTTATGCTATCTCATTTATATGTTTTCGGTCTTTTCATGCTCATCATACAACATCGTGTTTTTTCAGTAAATTTGTGTGATTTTATTTTATAATAAACCATTTTGTCGTAAATGTTAAATACGCAGAGCTGTAAAACATTTCTCTGCTAAAATATTAAACTTGGGGAATAAAAATATGAAACATATAGAAAAATCTAAACTATCAACTATTGCTTTAATTCTACTATTAGCTATATCCGTTACACTCGTTGCTGTACCCTTTGCTACTGCACAAACACCCGCCACTGTCTACCCATATCCCTACATCAACGCTGTACCTAACCCTGTACAAGTTAACCAACCAGTGCTATTCCACGTGGGAAGTCAGTACCCAGCAAACCGTCCAGCGAGTGGATGGTATAATCTGGCAGTTGAGATCACAGATCCAAATGGAGGCGTCACCACCATAACAGTTCCGACGACAGACTTAACCGGAGGAACAGGTGTTCCATTTACACCTACAATGGTTGGAGACTATTCTGTGCGGACGCACTTCCCTGAACAAGTGAAAGATTTCAGTGATAGTTACACTGGACCTGTAGGTACAGTTATGGAAGACGCTTACAGTGAACCGCTTACGCTTGTTGTCCAAGCTGAACCGATACAATATTGGCCAGTGCAGCCCCTTCCTCAGGAGTACTGGACTCGACCAATAAATGGGCAGATTTGGGAATGGGCTACGATTGCAGCACCTTGGTATGAGACTATTCTACCAACCGGTAGTGGCGTCCCCTCAATGAATGATCCAATGCGCGAACTCAACGAATACGCACCAGAAACTGGACATATACTATTTAGAGAACAACTTCAAATGGCAGGTCTAGCCGGAGGTCTAGGAGCACATCAATATGAATCGGGAGACGCATACGAACCCAAATGGGCTGGCAGTTGTATCCTCGGCGGAATACTATTCTACAACCAATTTCCATCAGGAGGAGGTACCAGCGTTGAGCAGGTTGTTGTTGCTGTAGACCTTCACACAGGTGAAGAACTATGGCGTAGAACACTTACTGCACCAGATGGAACCGAAATGAGACTCTCCTTTGGTTGGCAATACTACTTTGAAGGCTTCAACTATCACGGTGTCTTCAGCTATCTAGTTGCTTCAGTAAGCAGTGGATACACTGGACCTACCACCTACTACATGTTTGACCCATTCAGTGGGCGATTTATCTTTGCCTTGGAGGGTATCCCGAGCGGTAATAAATTCAATGGTCCTAACGGTGAAATCTTCATATATGTCGTCAACAAGAATGCTGGAACAATTTCTCTCTGGAACTCAACCGCAGCCGTAATGTATGGAAGAACTAGTGTATTTGAAGGAAGTTGGCTGTGGGGTCGTGAAGGAAGCACAATCGATGCCGCAAACGGTATTTCATGGACAGTGACAGTACCTGAACTACCCGGCTTAGCTGGAAGAAGTGTCTACAAAGCTCGTGACGGAATATTACTGGGAGCAAACTTTGCCCGTGGCAGTGCCTCACCTGACCCAGCCCAAATGTGGGTTATTGCTGTCGACAACTATAATCCAGAGAACACAGAACTGTTATGGGATATAACTTGGTCAGTACCGTCACCACTACTACAAATCAGTGTCGAAGATGTAAGTTTAGAAGAAGATCTCATCCTTGTTTCTACAAAACAGGAGCGCACAAGTTATGGCTTCCGCCTAAGCACAGGAGAAATGATTTGGGGTCCAACTGCATCAAGATTCTACACTGACACTTGGGGTCACTCATCAGGCAACAGTTGGGACATCATAGCTAGCGGCTACAACAAAGTGATCGCAGGCAACTACGGTGGAACAGTATGGTGCTACGATGCCCAGAACGGTTCGGTCTTGTGGACATATGACATTGTTGATCCCTACGCTGAGCTTCTGCACAACAACAGATGGCGTTTCAGGCCCTCATTTATTACAAATGGAAAACTGTACATTGAGAACACAGAACACAACCCAGAAGATCCTCAACACCGTGGCGCACCCTTCATCTGCCTTGACATAGAAACTGGCGAAAACATTTGGCAACTACCTTTCCGTCAGAGCGAGTGGAGTAGTACTGCGATTATCGGAGACAGCATCATAGTGGCACAAAACACGTACGACCAGTTCCTCTATGCTATAGGCAAAGGACCAAGCAAAACCACTGTTGAAGCACCGCTAACTGCTGTAACACAAGGCTCAAGTGTCATAATTCGCGGCACAGTCATGGACATTTCTCCGGGCACAAATGACCCAACAATTGCACTTAGATTCCCAGATGGCCTTCCTGCAGTGTCTGATGCAAGCATGACAGACTGGATGACCTACGTGTGGAACCAGTTCACACGTCCAACCAATGTTGAAGGTGTTAACGTGTTTGTGAAGATCCAGGATCCTAATGGCGACTGGTACTCAGAAACTGTTACCGCCGATGCTAATGGTGTATTCAGCATGATGTGGGATCCCTCCATCGTAGGCGAGTACCACGTTACTGCAATGTTCGAAGGTACCAAATCATACTTCGGCTCACAGGCAACAACCACCTTCGGTGTAGACGCAGCACCAGCAACTCTAGGCTATAGTGGTCCAAGCGCTGACGAGATTGCAACGAGGACTATCAACATGCTTCCGCCATACCCAAATGTTCCAACATCTGAGGAAATCGCTGCCGATGCTGCACAAAGAACCATCAACATGCTTCCGCCATACCCTGACTGCCCTGCCACATGCCCAGAAATGCCCGCCTACCTGACAATCGACCTAGCCGTCATAGTGCTAGT
>CAZYJH010000179.1:0-3286 GCA_964647775.1 uncultured Candidatus Bathyarchaeia archaeon | reverse complement strand
TGATAACCACCTGCGACAAAATAACTCCGGGCATGCTGATGGCAGCGGCTAGACTTAACATACCCGCAATAATGGTGACGGGGGGTCCAATGCTTTCAGGCGTCTACAAAGGAAAGAAGGTGGGAACAGACTCGATGTTTGAGGCGATAGGAAAAGTTGCGGCAGGCAAAATGGATGAAGAAGAGCTGAAGTGCCTTGAAGATGTTGCCTGTCCCGGTTGCGGGTCCTGCAACGGCATGTTCACCGCCAACACGATGGCATGCGTAACCGAAGCATTAGGCATGTCGCTGCCTGGATGTGCCACTCCGCCTGCTGTAAGCGCTGAACGGTTAAGAATCGCCAAGGCAACAGGCGAAAGAATTGTTGGGCTGGTAAAGGAGAATTTGAAGCCCAGAGACATTCTGTCTCCCGATTCGTTCGAGAATGCTATCATGGTGGATATGGCTCTCGGCGGCTCAACCAATACTGTGCTACATGTTGTAGCCATCGCAAACGAGGCAGAAGTTGATTTGCCGTTATCCGCATTTGACAAGTTAAGTAGACGAGTTTCCCATCTCTGCAGCATGATTCCAAGCGGACCCTACGACATGAAAGAATTGGATGAGGCAGGAGGAATCCCAGCAGTTATGAAACAGCTGGAAAAGAAGCTTCATCTGGAAGTTGTCACCGTAACAGGAAAAACTGTCAAAGAAAACATTGCGTCTGCTGTTGTTCTCAACCCTGAAGTGATTCGCTCACTGGATAATCCGGTTCATAAAGAGGGCGGCATAGCCATTTTGACGGGTAACTTGGCGCCTGACGGAGCAGTGGTTAAGGCTGCAGGCATATCAGCTAACATGATGGTTCATCAAGGTCCCGCCAAAACCTTCGACTCTGAAGAAGACGCCATGAAGGCTATACTGAACAAGAAAATCAAGAAAGGCGACATTGTGGTTGTCCGCTATGAAGGACCAAAAGGAGGACCAGGAATGCGGGAGATGCTTTCGCCCACAGCGACCATAGCTGGGATGGGACTGAGCGAGTCCGTTGCCCTGATTACTGACGGAAGGTTTTCTGGAGCCACCAGAGGACCCTGCATAGGACACGTGTCTCCTGAGGCTGCTGTCGGCGGACCCATAGGTCTACTGAAAGACGGCGACATTATAGAAATTGATGTTCCGAAAAGAAAACTGAGCGTGAAACTGAGCGCTGAAGAACTGGCTAAACGTGCAAAAACCTGGACTCCAAAGGAGCCAAACGTCAAAACAGGCTATTTGGTGCGTTATTCTCAGCTTGTCCAGTCTGCAGATAAGGGAAGCGTGCTAAAAAAGGTCTAAACACAGTTGGCTATTCTTTTCTGCCGTGATTAGCTCCGATTCACTCGATTACCGAATGGTACCACTTGAGTATATATTCAGGCAGAAGAAGACCCTTCTCCTTCAGTCTTGCCGTCAACAATATGGGTAAGCAACTGAGCACAAATGCTGCCCTCATATAGAATCTTCTCGGCTTTCCAGGCTCAACTGCCTCCTCGAGAAGAATCCTCAAATCAGAGTTCAGGTCAAGACCCGTGCCTTCACGCCCAACAATCGAGAAAACAGTTCCACCCAAACCCCTAAACCTGTTACACCAACCAACAACAGGCTTAGTCCTTCCCGAATAAGATATAAGAATTTCAAGGTCTCCAGCCCGCGGATGAGGCGTGTTGACTCCCCGGGCAATATAAACGTCGTCGCCCAGAGATTTTTTGATGTGAAACAGCCGCACAGCAGTCATCTTAGCCACTTCCTCGGCGGTTCCCCGTCCCCCAAGGAACACGTCACTGCGTCTTTCAAGAATATCTAGAGCTGCCTTTGTAGCTTCAGAATGAATCGCATTCACAGTAAGTTCCCTCAAAACAGGCGCTTCTTCAGATATGAGTTCATGAATCTTATCCACGGAATTGCCTTCAGCTATTGCCTCAGTGATCATCTGCAGCAAAAACAAGCTGCCAAGCTCAAAGAGGTCTCCCATTATTCCTGTTTCGCTGTAGGCGTCGGATGAGGGCATCTGCTGTTTTTTTCGTCCCTCAACCTTGATCACGTGACCGTGCCTCTTGGCAATATCGGCGATTGAAGAGTTAGAATTGGACGTTATCAAGCCCATCGTGAATTTGGTGCTTCCTGTCTCCTCTAAATATTTTTCTAGCTCCTCAGCAAGGTGCCTAGGGTCGTCGGATTCGCCGCTTCCAGAATTGATAAGAAGAACAACTTTTTTGTGCCGCTTTTCTAGTTGTGAAGCAGCGTCATACATTCCTCTTCCCGGAAAACCGACATCTTCTCGGGTGATGACTACTTTGGGTTCCTTCATCATGGCGATCTGGCTCATGGCAATGTTTAAGGAATGAAGGGACCTGCCTGAGCCGCCACATACGATGCAGTCTGCGGCTTTCAAGTCTTCGTACAATGGAAGCAGGTCTTTTTCTGTCATTTTAAGCAGGTTGTCGCTGATCAGCTCGATGTATTCTACGCCAGAAATTTTTTGACTAATCTTTTTCACCTTCTCCTGATAATTGAACGGTCATGTCCTGCAGCCAAGCCAACACATCTTACTCCATAAAGCTCCGATTTTTTGAATCTGAATTCGGGACCAAGAAAGTTATCGTTCATCATCTAATAACCTTTATCCATGGAGCATCTGACCTGCTTGAAACAAGAAATTCTGGCTCATCAAACTGGAAAAAGCTGAAAAACACATTTTTTGTTGCTAAACAATATGAAAAAAATAAAAAATTGTTAAAACTGTGCGTTCACGTAGACGTTTAGTAACGGAAGCTACGTGCCCGTCTTCTTTTTGACCAACAATCTCGACAATAGACTGGTCTGCTGGGATCAGGTTTGAACGGAACTTGACATTCATTTCCGCAATCAGAGCAGACTGCACTATGCATTTCGCGAGGTTCGCTATCAGACATGCAACTTGCACCTCCCAATATCACACAGAACTAAGCATTCTATACGAAATCTAATCCTTCAGTCCCCATCCAACAACGTAATATTTAAGGCATGTGTCCGCGAAGCCGAGACTAATTTAGTAATGAATTTGCATTAAAGGGGTTAAACGCAAACATTGTCCAATTTTCCACGGAATTCATTCTATGTAATTCTGTTGTTTCTTCCATGGTTGGCAGTTGTCTATTTGTTAGGGTGAAACATCTTTGGGGGCTGCAGCAGTGGCTTCTGTTACCGGTTTTCCGTCTTTGTAGGAACACTTGATTCCAAATTTTCTGACGGCTTCTATGCATAGAGCTGGATCACATAGAGATGTG
>CAZYJH010000178.1:895-3361 GCA_964647775.1 uncultured Candidatus Bathyarchaeia archaeon | reverse complement strand
ATAATCGAACTTAGTGACTTGGGGCGATACTTTTCAGCCCACATCTCATAACTCACGCGTTAGCCTCCGTGACGACTAATAGAAAAAAGACAGTTATAAACTATTATTTGTCATTTGCCTAGTCAAGAATTGTTGACTGAACATCCATTTAGTTGATAATTTTTGGTCAAAGTTTCTTGACAAAAACGCTTTTCTGTTGGCTCATTGAAACTATTAATGTGGTGTGCCCGAAATGATGAAAAAAAGGGCAACTCTCTGCATGTTGCTGATTCTTTGTTTTGTTTTCTCAACTTTTTCTTTTCCTTTAGTGAATGCAACTGAAGACTCTTGGGTAACCTTGGAGCCTATGCCCACGGCTAGAAGTGGGCTTGGTGTTGCGGTTGTTGATGGTAAGATATATGCGATTGGAGGCTCTAATGGCACTCATCGTCTTGACGTTAATGAGGTTTATGATCCAGCCACCGATACTTGGACTGCACAGAAGCCGATGCCAACCGCACGGTCCAGTCATGCAACCGCTGTTTACCAGAACAAAATATACGTTATAGGTGGAGTAATTGGCGAAAGCGATCCCGGTTCCTCGGGATACACTGGAGTAAACGAAGTTTATGATCCAGTAACCGACACTTGGGAAACTATGGAGTCAATGCCCACAGCCAGTGCAAATTTAGATGCAAATGTTGCAGGCGACAAGATCTATCTTATATGCGGCTTAAAATATAGTGGTATTCCTCCTACTTTTACTCAGTACGCCGACGAAAACCAAGTTTACGATCCCTCAACTGATTCATGGTCCACAAGGATGCCAATACCGATTGGCAATTGGGGCTATGCATCAGCAGTAGTCGACAACAAGATACATGTTATAGGAGTAGACCTCACTCAAATATATGATCCCGAAACCGACATGTGGGCTTCAGGAACTTCAAGTCCCATGTTAGTATTCAGTGCCGCTGCCGGCGCAACCGTTGGCGGATTGGCTCCAAAGAGAATCTATGTTTTTGGTGGAATGTATGAGTATTCTAATATTGCATCTAACCTTACTCAGGTATATGATCCAGAAGCTGATACGTGGACCACTGGCACTCCGATGCCGACCCCTCGCTGGGGATTGGGGGTTGCTGTCGTAAATGATGAGCTATACGCGATTGGAGGAAAAACAGGAGAAGGAGACAACTTCTCGGCGGTAAATGAGAAGTATACTCCATATGGATATATCCCAGAGTTTCCGTCATGGATTGTGTTACCATTGTTTGTTTTTGCAACTCTGGCGGTCATAGTCTATAGAAAGAAACTTCACGTAGTAACTTAGAAATCAGCGTTCTATTTTGTTTGTTTTGTGTATCCGTAGGTTCCTATTTTCTTGTTTAGGTTCCAGTATTCGCCTACGTTATAGACGAAGGGGTCTGCTTTCTTGAAGTTGATGTGCCCTTTCTTGTCCAGAATGTTTTGGTCGATGTGGACTTGGACGATTTCTCCGAGGAACAGGTCATGGGCGCCCAATGGAATCACATCTTTCAGTTTGCATTCCATGTTCACTGGACATTCGCGGATCAGCGGAGCCTTGACTATGTCTGCCTGCTCTGGGGTCAGTTTGGTTTCAGCGAACTTGTCAACATCTTTTCCTGAGGTTACTCCGCAGTAGTCTGTTTCTTTTATGATTTTGACGGTTGGAATGTTCACGACAAATTCTTTGCTTTCGTTGATCAGCTTGTGGGAGTATCGGGATGGGCGGATGCCTAATCCTACTGTGGGCGGCTCAGAGCATACTGTTCCAGCCCACGCCAAAGTGATTATGTTAGGTTTTCCCTCAGAGTCTACGCATGTTACAAGAACAACTGGGCAAGGAAACAGGGCAGTGTAAGGTTTCTTTTGGATTTTCATAAAACAACTTCTGATTCGACAGAATATTAACATTTTTCTAAGAACAAAATCATTCAACAAGAAGCGTGAATGAGTTTCTGTTCTAAAAGGAGAACAGGATGTTCTGGTGTATAGAACTTTATAGCCTAAAATGCAGTAAGTATTGGTGGCATGTTCGAATGAAGCGTACAGTATGGGTTGCAGCAGTCGCCGTAATCATTATTGTAGCGTCTTTGGGCACAGTTCACGTTTTTTCTCCCCCACAAACTCAAGCTCCAGAAAGCAAACTGGAAATAAACAGCCTGAAGGCTCTAACAGATGGGCAAGTCTCATTCAATGTTACCCTCAGCGAAGGAGAGTCTGAAATTCTGGAGGAAGTTGTTTTGAATGAGACACACTATTCATGGTCTGACGGAAGCCAAGAGGACCCAACCATCTACGAGGGCGAAACAAAGAACTGGAGCATCAACGTTGGGAGCCTACAGAACGGCACCAGCCTGCAGGTGGTTGTTGAGGCGCCGTCAGTTTCTGGAAACAGCAGCGTGACTGTTGAACTTCCGCCTTCTGATGATATTAGCCCGCGTAAAGTAGCCTACTCGCGGT
>CAZYJH010000178.1:0-885 GCA_964647775.1 uncultured Candidatus Bathyarchaeia archaeon | reverse complement strand
ATAACGGAGACGATTCAGATGGAAACGATCAAAACACAGATAATCAAGACAGAGACGACCCAGATTATGTGTACGATAACTACGGCGGAGTCGGCTTATTCCCAGAAGGCATACACATCACAGCAACCAGCCAAGACCCACGCAATCTGTCTGACGACTACACAATCGTCAACGACTACTGGAAGATGCTGCAGGAACACGAAACCACAGAAGCCACAGACCAGAACTTCATATGTATCATCCTTTCTCGCGGAGACAAGTCAACGGGCGGCTACGCCATAAACGTCGAATCTTTTGGCTGGCTTGAATGCTATCCAGTAATTTTCCGTTTTCAAGTCAACGTTACTGATCCAGGCGAGGGAGTGATGGTCACGGAAGCCATAACTAATCCGCTTGTGTTGGTGCCAATCGGCAAGCTTACGCCCGGAGAATACCATGTTGAAGTTAACGTGACTTGGTTTATCCAGAACATTGACGAAGAAGGCAACACGTACTACACTCCAGTTATGACGTTTGCGCCGATTGTTTGGAAACAAACTTTGACGATCACCGAAGCATAAGTTTCTGCGCCGTAACCAGTCTTCAAGTGCTTGCCAACTGGAACGAATCTAGACCTGACACTATGCAGGCGATTAAGCAGGCTACAAGACAAGAATTGAATCGGATATTCGTGGCATAAACCTTCACTTTTCTGTTGTCTTTGAATTAGTACGTCAAATTCATAATCTATTTAGAATCGGAATATGAAATAAAAAGCAAGAATGATAGCGCGGGTCCTGTTTGCATAGACTCATTAAAAACAAAAAGGCGCTTAGCCCAGTAATAGCATCAATTATCCTAATTGCGGTTGTCGTAGCTGTTTCCCTCGCAGTTGCCACATGGATG
>CAZYJH010000177.1:0-3379 GCA_964647775.1 uncultured Candidatus Bathyarchaeia archaeon | reverse complement strand
TTTACCGAAGCATGCGAATCTACGACTGGAAATACCCCGGAGAATACTACATCGGCATCAGCCGCGTAGCCTTTCTAAACGTCGAATTCATTGACACTCTCCTCAACTACATCCCAAAAGAGAAATGGAGAGAAGTTGGACAAAAGATTGGAGAAATGGCTAAAGTTTCTCTAGAAACCAGCATCGACATAGAAACTACAAACCGTGAAAAATGGCCTGACGTTTTTAAGAGGCTGCGCGTCCAAGGTTTCGGAGATTTCTACATCAAAGACAAATTCCTAATAATCAGAACACCGCTCATCAGCAATTCGGAGTTTTGGTGCGGATTCCTAGAAAGCTTGCTTGGCGTTAGCTTGGAAGTGAGAACTTTAACGCCCCCCCTCGTCTTCGAGGTCACCAAATAACCCTGTCCCAGCAAATAGGAAATATGCGTCAGTGTTGTTGCCGCCAAAAGGGGCTGAAAATGTTGTATGTATTCGAGGCTCTTGAATGCGGCAGCATGTTCGTTATGTATTTTTCCGTGAAATAAATTCGATTTGATTGCGTTTTTTATGCCGTTTTATCGCGTTTAGATTCAGAATTGAACATTTATGAGTGATACATATTACTGTTTCATATTTGTTAAATACCGTGAACTCAAAGTTTCTGTCATAGGAGAATTCGAATAATGAGACGCATAATAAAATCGAAAAAGGGTATCTCGCCAATCCTTGCCACATTACTCTTGATTGTCATCGCCGTCGCAGCAGTCATAGTCACCTATGCTTGGGTCATTACCTTCACAGGAACCACAACAGGACAGGCAGGAGCCGTGTTAACTCCTGAAAACATAAGATTCTACAGCGCAGACGACATTGAAATCACAATAAGGAACTCTGGAACATCTGACGCAAAGGTTGTAACAGTCTATGAGGGTCCATCATCCGGAGAGCTTCAGACAATATCAGTAAGAAGTTACGATCCTACTACGCAGATGGTCGGCGCAGGTGATTCATTGGTAATCAACATTAGACTTAGCAGCAACTGGGTAAGCGGAACACGATACTACTTCAAAGTGGTCACCGAATCGGGTTACAGCCTTCCCTTCAGTGAAGTGGCTCCGTAACTTCAACTTCCTCTTTTCCCTTTTCCAAAGGAACTTAATTCCCAGAGTTTTATTACACTCTTTTTTAATTACGTAAACACGTAGATGATGTAGCATGAACCAGATACTTGACGGCGCTCGAGTCATTTTATGCCTCAGTTTTCTGATTTATGCATCCTGGAGCGACTACAAAACCAGAGAAGTAAGCGACAAAGTTTGGGTCATCCTAGGACCCCTAGCCCTTGCCCTAACAGCATTCCAGATTCTAGTATACTCTCCACAGCCTCTTCAGCTTACAATATCATATGTTCTATCTTTTGCAATAACCTCAGGCTTAGCCCTAGCCGTCTTCTACGCTGGAGGCTTCGGGGGCGCAGACGCTAAGGCGCTGATGTGTATTGCTTTGGCGTTGCCTGTCTATCCCAGTTATCTTCTTCCACAGCCCACGGGCTTCGTTTCTCCTCTTTTTCCAATAACCATATTCACTAACAGCGTTCTCTTGGGTGCCCTCAGCGTGTTCTATGCTCTCTTCCGTAACCTCTTATGGAAGGCTAGAAACAGGCGAGGCGTCTTTGAGGGGCTAGAAACAGAATCTTTTGGTCGCAAAATTTTGGCGCTTTTCAGCGGCTACAAGGTCAAGTTTTCTAAGCTGGAAAGAGGGCACATGTACCCTCTTGAAGATGTTGAGGTGACTGAAGAGGGAGAGGTGAAGAGGAAGTTGCTGGTTTTTCCGAAGGATGAAGAGCGCGAAGAGATTGTTGCAAGAATCCATGAAAACGTGAAAGAGGAAAGTCTTGAGGGTGGAGTGTGGGCTACTCCAGGTTTGCCCCTGCTCATCTTTATCACAGCAGGCTTACTAATTGCGTTAGCCTACGGAGACATCGTGTGGATTCTGCTAAGCGCAGTCCTCAAGTAAAAAACGGAGCTTAGACAAAAATTCCAAAAAAACAGCAAAGTTCTGTTTACTCTCAAACGGCACAAACAACTTACATCAGAGAAACTAGAGCTCAAGTTTTCCTCTGACGGGTTACTATTCACTGATTACACGTTTTAGGGGCAATTTTGTCTAGCAGCTTAGCTTGCAAAAGCAGGTTTACTCCCTTAGCGGTTACTGTTGATGCGATCCAGCCCATCAATCCCAGGTACAGCACTCGGATTGCGGCTTCTACTAAGGGAGACAAAGTTTCTCCGAAGGATGCCATGAGACTGGGAACAGGCAGGACATTAACGCCTTCTTGCAGATGAATGCAGGCAACAATGAAGGTGATGGATAGGAGAGCGACACCTACAAGAAGAATCGTGACTCCCGAGGATTCGGAGCACTTTACCTTAAACACCGACTCTAACTCCAACAGTTTAGCAGCGTTGCATCTATTGTCCAGTAGTCTTGTGTACTGTCGCCTGTCTCTGTTTCTCCTATGAAGCGGATAGCAAATGTTGACGATGTGAGGTAAGACGAAACTGTTGCATTGTTCCATCCAACACTAAGAGTAGTAAGAGACTCCCATGCATGTGCGGTGCCATTCCAGACTTCCACCAGAAGATTTTCTCCGCTCGACGAGTTCAGATAGATGCACAATTCCTCATTTGTTTCGTCAAAGTCCGCGTTTGTCCACTGAACCTCCAAATCCAACTCGTAGTTTGTAACGGCTACCATTTCCTTCGCTACTGTAACCAAATCTACACATCCGTTTTCATTATTTGAAACGCTTACAGCAGACCATCTTATCTGGAAGTTTGAAACAAGATACTGACTATCTGTGACGGTTTCAGTATAGTGATGCCAACCATTTCCAGACGTGACTTGGTTCAAATCTCGGTAGTTATCCCATGAGCTACCATCATAATATTCAAGCTCAAAGTCATCGTCGTCTAAACCGCTGTCATACCACCAGAAATCAACATAAATTGCCTCCGCACTAGAGCAGTCCATTATTGGAGAAGTTAAGTAACCAGAAGCACCACCAGAACCACCTGACCCATCAAAATCTGCAGAGTAAGAACCTGAACCATAGTGCTGATCGGATTCTTTTGCCCAATTGCCTGTTTTGCTCCAACCAGAGGGAGGCCAACTGTCTTCAAACGATTCTGCATCGATTAAGGTGACGATACTTGAACCGCCACTACTTACCTCAGTCAAAGTATCAAATATCGAGTCTGGACCAAATTTTTGTGCCGCAAACGCAGAATGCGAACCCTTGTCAGCACTTAAATCTACGTCTGATAGGCTGCTGTCTACATAATTAATGCTAGATGCAGGGGCGGTCTCGTAACCGTCAAGTACAACAGCTGGAG